>DAIRDV010000200.1:0-2535 GCA_036795955.1 Nitrososphaeraceae archaeon
TATATCGATATACGATTAAAACCAAGCCAATAGCAGACAGCATCACTCCTATGAAAATTAACAACAAGGTTGCCAATCCGGCAATTTGACCTTTGCTTTCATACCAAAAAGAATTTATAAAAAACTCTGAATCTGTATGCATCCTATCAAAGTATATTGATTGTGAAACCAAGACCGAGAATATGAATATCTGTCCCAATATAAGAGACAGAATTGGAAAAATCCGAAGTTTAATCACTATAAAGTATTGCAAATTAAACTAATTATTGATTATTCATTTGTGGTTTTTCGATAGGATTAACAAACTATTTTTACCATCATAATGATCTTTACTAATTGCTGACATCACTAACTTCTCTTTGGATAAGGAACAATTATTGCCCATTTCACACAAATTTGAAGGTAAATTCTAAATAGTTGCAAGATGGGATAAAATGAAATAACTTCTAATTAAAGTGACCTTTAGTCCCGAACAGTTTCATTTTTTTAGGATTTCTATCTTTAGTTATACTTTTAATTCGAGAACTCCAGCTCAATCCCATTCTTATCGCTATAAGTAAGCGAATATTTTTCGTCCGCTGCAATAGGCATACAATCAATTTTCGCGCAACCGCACAAAGGGCAGGTCATGAATAATACATTACTCTTAACCTGAGATGCACACCAAAAACAAGAGTTGCATAGTACGAAGTATTTCAAGTTAAAGATGTAATCAGTATCTTGAATCTTCAGTTTATTTATAAGGGACGAGTTAGGGTTAGACTGAAAATGTTCAAAAAACATTAACATTATTTATCATTATGACGTATTTAAGCGTTTAAATCAATCTAACCGTTGAACGATCTATCTCCGCAAGTCACTCATAGAACACTCGTAGGATGAATCATACGAAATTTTTGAGAGCTTTTACATAAATGTCAAAGATAACATTTTCATTTCCAAAATTAACGTTTCTATTTCTATAAGACGTTGCTGCTGAAACGATTAGTTCCGACAAATCGTTAGAAAGATTGGTCACGCTTTGAGAATCTTTTTTCATACCTAATTCCTTATCATTCAATAAAAGCACAGATATGACTGCTCGTATTCTCTCCAATGCAATCGGATAAAAATATCTAGCAATATCTCTGGGAAGCGCTTTTAAATCATACACGTAATGATAGGCGCTTGTTGAGTAAAATATTTGAACAATACCATGTGCTTCAGCCTTTTTTTTATGTATCTTAACCAAGTTTTGAGACTTCAATAATTTAATGTGGTAACTAAGAGAGGCTACGGTTAATCCTAATTCATCAGCCAATTGAGTTTGTGTCATAGGTTTTTCCCTTAGAAGTTCAACTATTGCCCTTCTCATAGGATCTATTAGGACCTTAGCAATTTTTGGATCATTTACAATAAACACTGCTTTCAAAATTTTATCCCATTGGGAATAGCCAAGTTTAACGATTTAACCTTATCGAATATTTGATTTGTTGGATTTATTCTTAAATTAGCAGAATGGAAATATTCTTTATGACATATTGATTGTAGCGATAAGATACATCTAAACGCTTAAGTATTTTTAAGTGTTTTAATTATTAATGGGTATTAAATTAGTCGAATTATCACTCATTGTTCTTGTACTATTCTCAAACATTTTATTATCGTCTAACAATTTGAATAAAACATTTGCATCCGGCGGCTCGTGGTACGTGGGTGATGGGGCAAAAAAGGACATGTTTGTTAAATATAAGATTCAAGAGCACGACACCAATAATGCTCGTCCCTTTAATATTACAATTTATTTTAAAGATTTCAATAGTACAGGTAATTATTGGGTAGCTCCTACATTTATTGTTGATCAAGGCCGTGTAATCAATGGAACTTTTCACCTGAGTGATCTTGACATGACAGCACTAGGGAGCTCTAAAATTCCACCTGAAATGCACGCTTATAGAAGCGCATATACGTCTTCTCTTACTTGGCTCTCTGCATTTGTACCAAAACCTGGTCAATCTCTGTCAGCAGCGTACTGGGGCAAAATTGCAGCTATTGGTGGGTCTCCAATTCAACCTTCTGGTAAGGCGACTGTCACTGTGCCAGCTGGAACTTTTGATACAACTGTAATTTCGTGGCATAAAGGTGTAGATAACAGTATCTGGATAAATCCGGATATGCCATATCCAGTTAAGGCCCAAACATATGCTGATGTCACAACCGGCAACCCCCCACTTCAGTATGCCTTTCAATTGCTGGAATTAGGTCGAGGACAGCCAATGATTCCATCGAGCATAATTAGGATACCAGAATCACCCTTGATTCAACAAACCGCTAGAGGAACTTATTTCATTCAACTCTTCTGGACAGCACCGATAAAAACTACTAATGAGACGCAAATGGGCATTCTCTTTAAGGACAATTCTCAAAATGTAATAAATGGTGTTAGTTATGGTTTTAAAGTAACATCTCCAAATGGGACTCTAATTAAGGAGGCTACAGATCAGAAGGCCACTGACGGAACCGGAATTCAAGAAGTTAGATTTCCGTCTGTTGGTC
>DAIRDV010000201.1:0-2531 GCA_036795955.1 Nitrososphaeraceae archaeon
CTTTCATGAAATCGCCTAATGTGAGTCTCACAGGACGGACAAATTGTACATGGATTTGATCGCCAATACTATCAGTATGTATAACTCTAAGACATTCCTTACCTGCCTTAGTTTGTCCAAGCGTGTCTGGCAACAGTTTCTTGTGTCCATTAACTTCAAGGTCGATCCTTGAATGAACATTAAATGTATCACTGTGTGATCTGAGGCAGACTTGAACTGGCGATGGAGCAGGAAAGAATTGTATTATGAGGAATCCAGATAAAGTTGCGACACCGACGATTACTGGTGGTATTAGTATCTGTTTTCTTCCCATTTTTTTCCTTGGTTTATCTTCTTTAATTTTTCTCTTGGGCACACATTGTCTCCTACAAGATTGATAAAAATGCACTTTAATATATTTGAAAAAGGTCAAAATCTGCCAATATCTATCTAATTGCGAAAATAACTCAAGAGTACCGTTTTCATAATTGATTCAAGTCATTGTTAATGTTATATTATAGACACCAACATTGAGTTTTATTGTATGAAATTTACATTGACGGGTCAAGCAGAGGAAACCCGGGGCTTTCTGGCCTGGGTGTAATAGCGTTCAAGGAAAACGAGAGGGTTTTTAGCTATAGAGAGTTTATTGGAAACAAGACAAATAATCAGGCAGAGTACTTTGCATTAAAAAGGGCATTGCAGATAGCGGCCTTTCATACAAAAAGTATCAGAATCAAATCAGACAGCATATTGTTGGTCAACCAACGGTCCAAAAAATACAAGATAAGAAACAGCGAGTTAAAAACAATGTCAATGGAAATTTCCAATCTTGAAAAATCATTTGATCTAGTTGAATACCGACATATAATGAGAGAAGGAAATCATGAAGCAGATTTGCAAGCAAATTCTGCTGTGGACGATTATGTTAAATATCAAAAAACCCAAGTACAAAATGGCAGCAGTGAAGATTCAGAGTTAAACTAAGACTCAATTATATGATGAAAAGGCATTAGACTGAGCTGCCAAAAATTCAAAAAATCTAAAGATTTATCTTATCTACATAAATAATTTTTGATAATTTGTTAGATGAGAGATCTCGCCTTCCAACTATTATCAAGAACGTGATAGTTTTTGTCTTGGGAGTATTGATAGTTGTTTCAATTTATCATTATCTTGAATCTGAATTTCACAATCCTAAACCCTTTTTTGTGATATACGATGATACAATGGCACCTGCTCTTGGTGTAAACGATTTAGTTTTCATTGGCGACGGCCAGATGTTTAACAATACAAAAGTCGGCGACATGATAGTATTCAACAAGCCGGCCGGCGAGGACCGAATAATTGTACACAGAATTAACGAAATTACATCTGAAAACGGTAAAAGGATAATCATAACTAAAGGAGATGCTAGTCCTGTATCTATACCGGGTATTGATTTTCCAGTAGACAGTAAGAACTACATTGGAAAAGTCAAAATGGTGATTCCACGAATCGGTCAACTTTTGGTCCCGCCAATAAGTTACGTTATACTTGCAGCGATAATTTCTGTTACAGCCATGCTCATATTTTTCCATGGAAGAAAAAAAGCTCCTCAAACATAAGATAATTCCAGAGAGATAGAACATGTCCTTCAGACTAATACAGATTTTTTTGTGAAATATTAATTTGGGCTACAAATTGTTCTCACATATGCTCGGTTTCTTCACTCAATCTAAACAGATATTTATCGAATATGAGCGAATAAACATAGGGGGTTTTATCCCTGGGAATTCCTGAAAAAATCAAAGCTATCCAAGAAGAAATCCATAGGACGCAGATAAACAAGGCGACGGAATTTCACATTGGAATTCTTAAAGCTAAAATTGCAAAACTTAGACGAGAATTAGACGAAAACAGACATGGCAAGACCGTTTCTTCGGGTAAGGAAAACGAGGGATTCAATGTTCGAAAATCTGGAGATGCGTCAGTAGTACTTGTAGGACTTCCTAGTGTTGGCAAGTCTACATTGCTCAATGCATTAACAAATGCAAACTCCCGCACCGGGTCTTATCAATTTACAACTCTAACAGCTGTGCCTGGAATGATGCAGTACAATGGTTCTAAAATTCAGATACTCGATCTGCCAGGTATCGTTGAAGGTGCATCAAAAGGAAGAGGTTTAGGAAAAAAAGTACTTTCTGTTGCAAGAAACGCAGATTTAGTTTTAATGGTTCTAGATGTATTTCAACCAGAATTACTAGATATGCTGGAAAGAGAACTGCATGAAGTTGGTATTAGAATCAATAAGAAATTTCCGCAAGTGCATATAGAAAAAGCACACATCGGGGGACTTTCTGTCCACAATCAAGTTTCTAGTATCCCTGATGACTTGGTAAAGGAGGTGCTCCGAATTCATGGGATAAGCAATGGCCGTATCATGATTAAAGAACCGAACTTGACGATAGAGCAGCTAATAGATGTTGTTTCTGGAAATAGGATTTATCTTCCCTCACTGGTTGTGTTAAATAAAATTGATCTCGTAGACGGTAAATTTGTTTCGGAGATAG
>DAIRDV010000202.1:0-2489 GCA_036795955.1 Nitrososphaeraceae archaeon
TACGATGAATTCCTCTGATAATCCACAAGGTTCGATGTTACTGGTTTGGTAATTGTTACACATTGTATAGTTGCCTTGCAAGCAATACCTACAAGAGTAGCAACTAACATGATGATGTACAAAGACCCGATCCCCTTCCTGGAATTTTTTTATATTTTTACCAACATTGATAACAACTCCCGCAGGCTCATGTCCTACCCGTAAGGATTTCATTCCATAATTTCCATACACCTTTTCTAAATCTGAACCGCAAATCCCGCAAGAATGCATCCTTACTACTATTTCGTCGTCCTTATAACCCGGTAAATCTGATTCAACCAGAGTTATCTTGTTATCAATTACTTTTACTGCTAACATCCTAAATCCCTTTTCATGTCTTTGTAGAATTGAAAATGTAATATAATTTACTATAATAATGGTTATTTTTTTAAACTAAAATCGATAAGTTCTTAATTCAGAGTCATTCAATTGTGGTACTATGTCATTCAAAAGACTTGGGGCAATAATATTACTCGTCAGTGATATGGATAAATCTATGAAATTTTATCGTGATGTTCTCGAATTGCCCATAAAAAACACCTCATCTGAATGGGTAGAATTCTTTTCAAGTGGTACAGTACTTGCCTTACACCCATCAAAGGGTAAAAGCAGAACAAAAAACTCTGGCGTTTTGGTTGGTTTTATGGTAAGTAATCTAGAACAAGTGGCAAAGAGTCTGAAAGACAAGAATGTTGAATTTTTTAAAGAACCCAAGGAAGAATCATTTGGCAAGCACGCCATAATCTCAGATCCTGACGGACATTTAATATCCATAGCCGAAATAAGCTCAAAGATCTCTGAAGGTTTCGATCTAATCGGATTAATAGGAGCAGAGTAATCCAAGTTACGCGATATTTTTCCACTATTAATATTCAAATTTTCTTTGCATGATATCCCCATGGATCAAAAAATTATTGAACAAATTTTCATCTGTCTTTGAGGCAAATACCACGTAGATGTTTTCATTCTTGTATAGTACTACCAACAATTGGACTCTGGTTGTTTCATCATCAAGTGTCAAATTCCCAGTTCCTCTTATTTTGAGGATTTGATTGGGTGCTTGATAAGTGATGTTGTTAGCACTAGTAGTAACAAGCTTAACGTTATAATTTTTGGTAATATTATTGAGGGCGTTATTCAGCACAATATTACCCGTAAAATTCGAAAATTCATCGCCTTTTATCGCCAGATTCCATGAGCCTTCCAGTTGATAGTAATTCTTGAGCCCCAAATCCTTGCCTTTGGTACTGTCTGCAATAGATGAGTTTTCCAATACATTTATAATCATTTTTGTAAGTGTGTCGACCGGATTGCTTAGCGAAACAATATCATCATCGGGATTGTTTATAATATTACGGCTATGATTGACAGTAGAGATATTTGGTTTAACTCCTGACATGTTGCTTAATCCCAAAGAATATGTAGCGTTTCCCAGTTCTGCTAAACTAGTAGCGTTGTTAAATATGCCACCGTATATCAAATTTGAATTCTGAGGAAAGAAGTTAACTGTGACTGATTCATATCTATATAAAAAAAATACTACTGAAATTATAGATATTGCAATAATGGCCAGTAGAAACAGGTTCTTAAATTTTGGCATTTGGTTAAATATCATGATTTTTTAAGTTCAGCTAAATTACTCACAAGCGATGGAGTTTATTTCAATTGCGGTATAGTTACAGCACCTTCGGAAGCTGATCTTGCTAATAACATATACTTGGCAAGCACTCCGTTCCTATATCTAGACTGTACTGGTTTCCACATTTTTCTTCGCCTTTTGAATTCAACTGGACTTATGTTCAAATCTATATTTCCTTTCTTCAAATCAATACTTATTTTATCTCCTTTTTTTATCAATGAAATCGGACCACCAACCATTGCTTCAGGTGAAACATGACCAATCATAAATCCTCGAGTAGCACCAGAAAATCTTCCATCGGTGACCATAGCAACTTCTGTACCTAGACCTTGTCCAACTAGCGCCGCTGTTACTGCAAGCATTTCTCTCATACCCGGTCCTCCTTTAGGACCCTCGTACCTGATTACAACTACATCACCTTTCTTTATTTTTTGTTTTGAAATCGCATCAAATGCATCTTCCTCCGAATTGAATACCTTTGCAATACCTTCAAATTTAGTTCGTTCGAGGCCTGCAATCTTTATGACTGCACCTTCAGGAGCTAACGAACCCTTAAGAATCTTCAATGTACCTTCATTGTGGAGAGGTTTTTCACAGGAATATACTACCGGTTGGGAATCTTGTAAAATAATATTTTCAAGATTTTGTTTCATAGTATTACCAGTGACGGTCACAGTATCTGGATTAAGTAGTCCGTTCTTTAGTAAACTTTTGAGAATAATTGGAACACCACCTACTCTGTCTAAATCCACCATAACATAAAGGCCACCGGGTCTTGTATCTGCCAGGTGGGGTGTTTTTTTCCTTATCC
>DAIRDV010000203.1:0-2484 GCA_036795955.1 Nitrososphaeraceae archaeon
TTATCAAGGTCGTTCCGGACGAAATTACCTTTGTGTCAACCGTTGAAATCTTAACTCCAGCTGACAGCGGGTGTGCGCCTACTTGAGATATTGTCATCTAATATTTTTTCTATTTTGCATTATTTAGGTATTAGTTTTCTCAGAAAATAGCAACACCAAAAAGATGTTTTCCCTTCTGTTATTCCTTTAAGAGTCATTTGTGTCTCAATTAAAGAACGCAGTGCAAAGAGAATAGAACTAAATAGACATTATTGGTTAATAATGTTAAATTATGTTAGAGCCCCTGGACAAAGCTATTCTTACAGCCATCTATGTTTCTGCACTTGAACCGGAAATTCTGCCAGTAGAATATTTAAAAGTACGAATACCAATTTCAGAAGATCAGTTCAACGCAAAAATTAAGGAAATGATAAAAAATGGGTTTGTGGAAAATTCTGAACCTCTCAGATTAACTTTTCTTGGAAGAGGGCTACTAAAAATTGTATTAATCGGGGGGGTGTTTGACATAGTACACCCTGGTCATATTCATACTTTAAAGGATGCAAAAAAACAAGGTGACGTCTTGGTAGTTGTCGTAGCCAGAAGTTCTACAGCACTCAAAATTAACAAGCAGCGAAAAATATATCATGCTGAAAGTCTCAGGAGGGAGCTGGTTTCATCAATTAGATATGTAGATTATGCAATAATAGGCAGAGAGGGAACGCTGTATGACACAGTCGAATTTGTGAAACCAGACATTATCGCCCTAGGGTACGATCAAATACATACCGAGAAGGAAATAGCCGTGAATTGCGCGAAAAGGGGAATAAATACCCAGATAATTCGCTTGAATACGCCAATCCCGGGTTCGAAGAGCACACAAATCAAGGAAGAATTGGGTCAATCAATTTATGATATATGATTCGGCCCTATTTTTTGGTGTCTGGAGAGTAATCTTGACATTATCTCCATTCTTTAGTTGAAGAGCATGTTTGATATTAACTGGAGCGATAAGTTCCAACATATTCTTGTCATGATGTGTTCGTTCGAGTAACAATAGGTCTGACCGAATATTATCATTACCGTTTATGATTGCACGGTAACATTTGACCCAACCATAAGTTCGTTTTGAATCACTGAATCCTACGATGAATTGGTAACGGAAGCTCTCGATTTTTTCTCTGTTTTCCAGTGAGAGACGATCAACTAATTTGATATTTAGTGTTCCTGGATAGGGAATGTACCCAATCTTTTTTTCAAACTGTTTCTTATAGCCTTCAAGACTCATATAGTACTTGCCCTCGCCCATCCCAGATACCAGAGTTCCATTGAAGTGAATCCTCATTGGAGATGGGTTTAGCGCCATGTTAAGAAACTCTGACATTTTTTTGACTGACAAAAGACCTTCTTCTGTTACCTTGATCATATATCCATGTCCTTTCTTAACTCGTTCCACGTATTTCATTTCTTGCAAGTCCAAAATAATCTTTGAAGCTGCTTGCTGTGACTTGTTGATCTCTATTCCGATATCTGTGCTGGTAAAATCAATAAAATTATCTTTTGCTCCTTTGAGTAATAATTTTGCTAGTGTTATAATATATTCAGACTTTAATTCTTGCATCGTTCTCTAGTTGCCAATACCTATCTGATCAAAGGTTCTGACCGTAATTTCTGGTGATTTCTTTAACTCGGCCATTCTATGCCCTACGACATATTCAATTCCTGCTCGATACGCAGCATCAATTAGTCGTTGAGTGATAATACCATCCATTACTAGAAATCTAGCACCTTCAAGTGAATCCAGTCTCTTTATTATCTCCGAAACCGGTACCTTCAACAATACCTGCATTGAATTATCTAATATCATAGCTTCCAGAGTTTCATTGATTTGTGGGTATACTTCTTTGACTGCTGATGTTATCTGAGGGTCATCTTTTACGGTCTCGCCATTATTAGCATTAGAATGAGAAACCTCCTGATATACTGAAGTCGAATTATTATTTCCATAGGTCTTTGGCTTTCTTGTACTTTTTTGTTGTTGAACTGGAGCCTCAGGTTGTTCACTTCCCGTTTCAGCCACGTCCTTCAGTATCTCGGATATTTCAAGGGGCGTGCATTCTTCGACTTCTTTACCTGTAGGTGCTCTTAGAACTTTGTCAATTTTAACGAGTCCTTGCAGTTCCTTTAAAATCAAATCTGCTGCCCTGTCACCGTCAAGAAATGCAATGACCTTCTTCCCGGAGGTTAGATTAGTAATTGTTTCATCGATTTTGGCACCTTCAATTGCTATAGAGTTATCAAAACCTGCACGCAATAAATTAATCACATCGGCTCTTCCTTCAACCAAAATAATATACGGAGATTCGAACACACCAGTGCCACATGCAAGCTGAGCTTTTCCAAAGCTAGTTAGTTTTCCTGGTTTGCTTGCATCATATACATCGCGCAACATTTCTTCCCCTTCGCTTATTGTCTTGGTTGCCCACTCTTGGATTATTTTTTTCG
>DAIRDV010000204.1:0-2456 GCA_036795955.1 Nitrososphaeraceae archaeon
AAGAGCAAAACTACTGCTCCCACGTGAGTCCAGAAAAAGAACATTAAAGCAATTCTCTTTCTCTCACCGTATCCGTAAAATGCTAAAAGAAAGAATGACGGAACAAGCATCAATTCAAAAAACACATAAAATTCTATCAAATTAGTTGCCAGGACTGTTCCTAGCATCCCCATCGAGAAAGTCAAGTAGAGAGCAAAATACAGCCCCATATTATGATTAACGTATTGTTCTTCTGTTGATTTTGATATGGTAACAGTCCTTATTTCATTTTCACTATCGTTTGATCCATATTTACTTGAATCTGTAGTGTTTTCCCTTTTACTAAAGTTCTCTTCGAAGGATTCTTTGATTTTATGTAGCATATAAGGCTTTGAATAAAGCGTAAGAACAGTACATAAAATATTAATAATAATTGCGAACGGTAAACTTAACCCATCTATTCTCAATCCAAAATTTCCAAACTGACTCCAAGCGTACGATTCTACATACGCGCTTCTTCCCCCCTGAAGGTTAAATGAAGCAATAAATAGTAACATTGTGGAAATAGCAAGTATTCCAAAAGAGAACCAGGTTGTTGCATTACTTCCCCTCTTTTTACCCAGTACGTAGGCTATAGGCGAAACAAGTAATGGAAGGAACGTTGCTATTAAAAGGTAATATGACTCGGTCATGAAATCTATCACTTAATAAATTATTATCCTTTTAAACTCCTGAATTCATGGACGTCTATCTGTTTATACAATCTATATGCAATGATTATGATTCCCAATGCAACAGCCACTTCTGCTGCCGCAATTGCAATAGAGAATAATGCAAAAACTTGTCCCTCGACGTTATGTACATGTCTGGAGAAAGCGACTAGATTTAGATTAGCAGCATTTGCAATAATCTCAATTGAAAATATCATGCGTATTGCGTTTCGCTTGACCACTAGACCATATATACCAATCGAAAACAGTGCGATTGAAATTATTACAAAGTCAATTAGTTGATTCATTTTCTTTTAACAACCCCTCTCTTCTTGCCAGTGCCAAAGCACCAATAACGGCACCTGCTAATGTAAGTCCCAGGACTATAAGTGCAGGTGAATAATATGTAAGCATAGATTTGCCTATTTCTTTGATTTCAATTGGATCAGAATCTAGATTACCAAACATAGGGTTACTAATTCCAGATACAAGGAAGATAGCCCCAATTCCACCCATAGTTACAAGAGCCAAAATAATACCACCTGCCTTTCTACCCTTATCATCTTTAATAGAAAACAAGTCTTGAGTTCTAACAAGCATGACTGTAAATATCACTAGCACAGCTACGGCACCAACATATACAGTAATTTGAAACATGGCTACAAACTGGGCATCTAACAACAGGAAGAATCCGGCAATTCCCAACATGGAAATTGCAAGTGCTATAGCTCCGTAAATCAGCTCTTTACTTTCTAGAGCCACAATTGAAGTTCCGATCGTGAGGATCGCTATTCCAACGAAATATGCATCAACCATGATCAGCACCCCTGGTTCCTATCTTCAATTCTACATCACCGTCATACTTTGGCTTGATACCAAGTTGTGATGGAGTATATATCAGATGCTCCTTTGTGAATGATGATAGTTCATAATCATTTGTCATGTATAATGCATAGAACGGACATGCGTCTACACAAAGACCACAAAACACACATTTTCCATAATCAATTTGTGGCATTATGGCTTTCTTGTTATGCTTCCATTGTTCATTGACCTTTACCATTCCTATTGCTTCAGCAATTCCTTCACAGGCAATTGCACAGAGTTGACAGCCAGTACACTTATCATGATATAAAATATGTCTGCCTCTAGAACCTGCAATACCCACACCTCTTTTTGGATCAAATTGATATCCATCACCAACAAATTTTAGTTTCTTTTCTGGATATCTTAGTGTGAATCTTTTGATAAGGAGATGCTTTGAACCTGATTCAATAGCTTTTATGAATCCACCTGCAGAGTTCATAAGAATAACATAGGCTCTGCCATATTTTAAGTTAAGAATTCAGTGAACAATATCAAATTATCAATCAAGCTTAACAAAAATTTTAGGCCGGAACAATTCTGTATATAGTCCCGTCAATTCCTAAAATGTAAAGGTAGCCATCTGAGCCTACCTGTATATCGGTTATTACTCCAAAACCTTTTCCAAATACTATACCTTGAATTTCCTGAGGGATATCTGCAACTTTGTCTTCAAGAGGTGGATTCAATTGCAATTGCTCCCTGGTTGAATCTAGTTTGAAATTATATAGATTGCCAGTTTTCACATCACCCACAAAAATTGTGTTTTCATACTGCGATCCCAATTTAGATGAATTTAAGAATTTAAGGGCAGTTGGAGCTACGGTTTCCTTCCACACAAATTCAGGATCGCTGTATTTTCCCTTTCCGTCAAAATAAAATAAATCTACATCTGGATCAAAT
>DAIRDV010000205.1:0-2449 GCA_036795955.1 Nitrososphaeraceae archaeon
AGAACAACCGGGGTTTTTCGGATTGGGAAAATACGATGCAGATGTCCATTTACTAGATATTAAGAGAAGAATTTCTATCCTGAGAAAAAAACTCATGCGAGAGGAAAAAAGAAAGCTATTACAAAGAACTAGCAGGGCAAGATCCGGTTTTCCTACTGTATCAATTATAGGTTATACTTCAGTTGGCAAAACAACTCTGTTTAACCTTTTGACAGGAGAATCAAAATTAGTAGGAATCGAATTGTTTACAACACTTTCAACTTCTAGCAGGGTAGTGAATATAGACGGGAATAAAATAATGTTTTCAGATACGGTGGGATTCATAAGTAAACTTCCAGCGTACATGATAGACGCCTTTAAATCAACTCTTCAAGAGTTAATCTTTTCAAATGTCATCCTTCTGATATTGGACATTAGTCAAAGCTATGAAATGATCAAAAAACAGCTATCGAGTAGTTATACTGTCTTGATCCACTTGGGAGTATCGATGGGAAAAATAGTATATGTACTCAATAAGATGGATCTGGTAAATCCTGAGGACGCAATGGAGAAGTGCAGTCAGCTTGGAATATTTGACGAAGGCAACAACAATTTCGTAATGATTTCCTCAAAAACTGGGTTAAACGTTAATGTTCTCCTGAAGACTATCTGTTCCAAAATCTTTGTGGATAAAGTAAAGGTGGATAATACTTAGTGTCTATTGCAGTTCTAAGGTTGGGACACAGGCTTGTGAG
Organism: Nitrososphaeraceae archaeon; assembly: GCA_036795955.1. Classification (GTDB taxonomy): domain Archaea; phylum Thermoproteota; class Nitrososphaeria; order Nitrososphaerales; family Nitrososphaeraceae; genus TA-21. The sequence continues at coordinate 735 of DAIRDV010000205.1, forward strand.
GGATGATCGTACAACCACTCATGTTGCCTTGGTTTCAAGAGCTTTTGGTTGTAAGAAAATATTCATGAGTGACGTGGATGATTCCATAATAAAGACCGTCAAAAAACTGTGTGATGATTGGGGCGGTTCCGAAGAATTTAATATTGAAATTATCCAGAATTGGAAATCGGTTATAAATACATGGAAACAGAATAAGGGTATCGTTATACATTTAACAATGTATGGCTTAAATATAGAAAATATATCTCTTGATTTTGGATTCAAAAAAAATATATTAATTGTTATAGGGGCAAGCAAAGTTCCAAAAGAAGTTTACAGCTTGGCCGACATGAACATTGCCGTAGGAAATCAACCACATTCAGAAATCGCAGCGTTAGCAATATTTTTGGATAGATTCTTTCAAGGAAAGGAATTGATTTCTACATTTCAGAACGCAAAAATGTCAATAATTCCATCTTCCCATGGCAAAAGAGTTAAAATAAGAAAGCCAAAAAACTGAAGTTAAGACCTGTCCATTTTACTTCTATTACAAAAAAGAAGTCCTTGGACTGAATATTCGCGCGGGGGTTGCCAAGCATGGTCAAAGGCGTGAGATCAAATCTGACACGATGCTCAGATGAATTGATCCTGCTGGGAAACCTCATCCCGTAGGGGTTCGTGGGTTCAAATCCCACCCCCCGCATTAACCTAACTATCTGCATCCAATTCACTTCAAACTTTGTCTCACCTATGAACATCTTCTTGAATCAATACGGTTTGAGTCAGACCTCTCGAATCAGTTGAATGCCAAAACGATGTCAAGAATCAAACCTTCATAAATTTGGCTTACAATGATTATTTTCTGCTTTTCTATATGTTGGTGAGAGAGGGTCGCATTAATTGATTTTGTTTATTTTTGAGTTACAGACAGAGATATATTTCCCCCACATTCAATTTGCTAATAGCGGGGTGGGGAAGCCAGATATCACAGGCTAAGTTATCCCGGCGGGCTCATAACCCGCAGAGCGGTTTCCATTAGCGTAAAGCTTAATGGCCGTAAGTTCAAATCAACCCCCCGCTACGTCTTTTTAGGATTCTAAAAATCCGAGGTTAATCAGATGGTCTTTCAATAAGATTTTATCCATTCTAAGTTGAGATGTCTTGACATATTCGGAAGATATGGATAAGTCTTTTCCATTCCAAACCTATGTAATGGTTTCGTCAAGTGCCTATGGGCTTTGAGGTTTGGTAGATATGTCCCACATTGTAGATCTCTTGAATTAGTAACAACCAGTTTAGAATTACTTTTATCTCCACATATTTTACATTGAAATCCTTTATTTTTCCCCTCTGATTTCATTCTTTTTTTACACTTAAAACATAATGGATTGATATCGGTCACGTCATCCACTATATTCAAAATTGAAAGATATTCAATGTTAAGTACCAATCCGTTGGAATCACCATTACTAACGGAAATACCAATATCTATATAATCTCCTTCAATCAATTTCGAAGCAAGTTTTCCAAGACCTGTTGGTTCGTACACAGCAACCTGATATTTAATATTATTAAAGTTTGATACCTCAAAAAATACATGTCCTCCACGAATAATTGCTGGTCTTTTGGTAACTAAGCATTTCATATATCCTGAATTATGGCTCTTGAGTTTTTTTACGGACAAATCATTTTGAAGATGCATATTCGTGCCCTGGTTTGTCCTGAAAACCATATAT
>DAIRDV010000206.1:0-2422 GCA_036795955.1 Nitrososphaeraceae archaeon
TTTTCCAAAAGACTTAACAGAATTGACAAATCTCTTATTTCGATTGAAGTGTCCGCTCTCTGTTTTACAATGTCAACTGGACAGAATCCTACTGTATAGCCAGCAATGTCAAATAGTTTTAGATCATTAGCCCCATCAACTACTACGACAATATCCTCCTTTTTTATTCCCCATTCTTTTATTGTAGATTTTACTCCAAGTGATTTATCTGAACTTACGTTTATTATAACGCCATCAAGTTTTCCATCTTTAAAAATCAACTCATTTGAAAAAATTCTATCCAGATACAATTCGTCTTTGAGTTTATCTGTTATTATAGTAAAGCCACCGGAGATTGCTATCAATTTCCATCCTGCCTTTTTTAAGGCATAGCAAAGCTTTCTTGCACCAGGCATTATTTCCAGATTATCTGCAATGTACTTGGCGTCCTCAAAGGAAGTTCCTCTTAAAGCGTTGACCCTTTTCTTAAGTCCATCTTCCCAGTCTATTTCTCCCCGTATCCCTTGCTTTGTAATATCCCAAATTTCCTTTTCTTTGATAGGGCCAAGTTTTTGTGCAAGAACTGGTAGGTACTCTGCATTGAGAAGAACGCCTTCTACATCAAAGATTATCAGCATTTTAACTGTAGGTCGAGAGAGTTACGCAACAATATATTAAGTTTATTTATGTTTTAACAAGATACGATCCGATTCCCAATCCCAAAATGAAAAATCTATGAATTCTATGAATTCGTTACTATTTGGCATTAGTCTAAAGGGTTCTTTAGACGGATTATTTATCCACTCATTTGACTAGTTTGCCAAGCTAAAACTATCTAATACCTTGCCATCATGAGAAATAAACTGCCCTGAAAGTGTATTACTGTTGATAGTTAATTTAACAAATCCGTAATCACCATCATCTTGAAATTCTACTCCCCCTCCGCTTCTAGGTCCTTTTATCGCATAATGTGATTCTCCGCCTGTTCCAACTTGAATATACAGTGTCGGTTTGTCCGGTAATTTTATGCGTTCATAGTTGTGATTGTGTCCATACAGTACCAGTTGGACACCATATTTATCAATAAGTGGTTGTAGTTTGGCTGCTAATGCTTTTTCTTCTGGATGATTTGATGGACTTGTATACAAGGGATTATGCATTGCAACAATCTTCCAGGGTTGTTTCGTGTTCTTCAATTCGTTCTCCAAGAACTGGGTATTAGCAGTATCAGAATCTTCGGTGTTTAGCAAAATGATTCTAGATTGACCTGCATCAAATGCATATAGCATAGAAGGTTGTCCAAATAAAGTCGAGTATGAAGCGCTGTCATGATTTCCCAATACTCCTTTAAATGGAATTCCTGCATCCTTTAGGGAATTAACAACTGGTTCAAAATCTGATACACTTCCGTACGAATAATCCCCTAGTCCAAGTGCCAAATTTATTTTGCTATTTATCATAAGATCTACCGTTTCTTGCCAATTATTATTGCGGGCAGAACCCCAGTCCCCTGCTGCCCCTATATAATAATTGGATGATACTGTAATTGGGAATATATTTACGGATATTTCAGTTATGCTAGCATAGCTGTTTTGACTATTACCGTTGACTGTTATTCTTATGAATCTTGCATTAGTGTCAGCAATATCATATTTTTCCAAGCTCAGTGTAGAGCCGCTGCTCTTTGAGCTTAATACGTTTGCGAATTTTATTCCATCAGTCGAAGTGGATATAACAAAATTATTCTGTCGTTCATTTCCCTTATACCATGCAATGTTGATGTCACAAACCTTGTTACTCGTCCCTAAATCTACTTGTACCCATGAACCGACACCGTTATTTGACCATCGGGTATCTAAATTATCATCAAGAACATTGGAACCAGGAAAACCTGTCTGACTACCAGAAGTTTTTGCATTTTGAATACTGCCATCAATGCATTGAACTTGTGGCTGACTCGAGACCGATGCTTGTACTCTAATTTCGGAAATACTTGCATAATTATTTTGTGTGTTACCATTAACAGTAATTTTTATGAAACGTGCCAGGGTTTCTGAAAATGTATATTTTTCAAATGATATTGATTTTCCACCACTTGTAGCAGATAAAACGTTCTTGAACGTTTTTCCATCTGGAGAAGTTGAAATTACAAAGTTATTTTGACGTTCATTTCCCTTGTACCAAGCAACATCCAAATTGCAAACACTTTTGCTAGAACCCAAGTCGATTTGTATTGATGACCCTATTCCGTAATTAGACCAAATAGTGTTCAGATTATTATCAATCAAGTTTGACGGCGGGAATCCAACTTGGCTACTTGCCGCGCTTACCTGTGAAATTGAAGTGTTATCACAAGATTCTGAAATAGGCTTATAGCCATACACGTTCAATTCACTTATGCTGATCCAGTTGCTTTGTGTGTTTGCTGTAACAGTAACTCTTA
>DAIRDV010000207.1:0-2413 GCA_036795955.1 Nitrososphaeraceae archaeon
AGCCTTCAAGTATTTGCTGATTCGACTATCAACCCTTTGAAGATTCTCACTCAAACTTGTCAAGAATGTTAGAAGATATAGCAATATGTTTTAGAATTGATAGTTTTTGATTTATTAGTTTTCATAAATATTTAAATGGGCAAAGTGTACGTTGAACAAATATTACAATCCAGTTCTCTATATTTTTTTGTCAATTTTTTTAGAAAAATGATCGTTTTATAATACTTCGGTAGTGGAATTATATCGCAGAAATTGATAAATTGCTATGTCGAATTGTTCATCAAATCTAATATGCCTACCTATGTTAGTTTTATCTTGATTACTATTTCGATGAAATCTAGCGATTGGATTTTATTCAATGTTAAGTGTATATATTCAATTACTAGCATCATATTTCAACTCCAAAAGTAGTTCATGATTTAGTTCGAACACTAAAATTATGAATACAATCGAGCCTAACAAAAAGGCTCACTTGGTAACGACAATCTTTTTGAGTCCATATCTCATATTCTTAGCTATTATTGTTACTATGAACCCTGATACCATAGTTAATACTATTGTACCACTGGGTGCCAAGTTTACATAATATGATGCGACAATCCCAAATATAACAGAAAGAACAGAAATTGCACATGAAATAAACATTGTCTTCTTAAATCCCTTACCAAGTAAGAGTGCGGTTATGTTTGGAATAACAATTAGTGAAGAAATCAGCAGGACGCCGACAAGTCTTATTGATGCGATTATTGTGATGCTCGCAAGAACGATAAATAAAGTATTAATCCAGGTAACGTTTAATCCACTAACTTTTGCCTGATTCTCATCAAATACTATAAGTATTAATTTCTTGTAGAGTATGTATATTATAGGAACAACTATGGCGTCCGTAATCAAAATCATGATTACGTCCTCATTACTGACTAGGAGAATATTACCAAATAAAAAACTAAATAAATCTAGGGTAAACCCCCCAGATACGCTAATTAGAATGACACCAATTGCAAGACCGGACGTTAAAAGCACTGCAATAGATGAATCAGGAGGAATCTTAGTTGATTCTCTTAGTTTATTCACTCCAATAGCAGATAAAATAGCTACGATGTACGCAGTCCACAGTGGATAGATGCCAGTAAAAAGCCCGAGAGATATACCTCCAAACGCCACATGTGCAAGCGCATCACCGAATAAAGAGTGACGTTTAAGTACAAGGAAAAGGCCAACGATTGAACATAATATCGATATTGCTACAGCTGAGAGAAGTGCCCTTTGCATAAAACCATATTGAATAATATCAAATAGCATTTATCGTCACTTCGTTTCCATTTTATCCTTTCCATCACTTTTGTTACCAAAGTGAAGATTCATGTGTGATTGCATAGCAAATTCTACATAAGATTTCATTCTTTCTTCATTTCCAAAAAAGTCCTCTGATTGACCATGAAAGAATAATTTCCGATCGATGCAAGCGACCCTATTTGCCAATCTTTCAACAGCATTCATGTCGTGCGATGACCAGACAATAGTTATCCCCTTGTCTTTATTCAATTTTGTTAAAAGGTTAAAGAACTTTTCCTGAGTTACGGAATCTATGCCTGTGGTAGGTTCGTCTAATATTAGTAACTCGGGTTGTTTCACTAGTGCTTTAGCGATTATAGCTCTCTGCTGTTGGCCTTCTGAAAGTTCTCCTATTCTCTTGTCTCGATAGGCACCTAATTCGACAAAATCAATCGCCTTGTCAATATAGTCCGAACTGTTTCTCATTCCAATGACACCTAATGATACAACCTCCTTGACAGTTGCGGGAAATGTTTGTTCTACGTTCTTTTTTTGAGGAACATAACCTATCTTTTGAAGTATTTTCTTGTTTTGTTTAATGTCGAAGCCAAAGAGATTTATTTCACCTTCATAATCGCGTATTATTCCTAACATACATTGGAATAAAGTTGTCTTACCTGCCCCGTTTGGACCAATGATTCCGAGAAAGTCTCCCTTACCGACAGTAAATGAGATATTGTCCAAAGTGGCTATCGAATCGTAATGGTAGGATAGACCAGTCACCTTGATTATTGGATGCAATCTAACCCCACAGCCAAGTTTCTAATGTTTTCATTCATTTTGTCAAGATATCCAATTCCCATACTCTGTTCGTTCTTTGTAATTCCTTCTATAGGACTTAAGGTAAGAACTTTTCCATTTGGAATTTCCTCGGAAATAACTAATGCTTTTCGTGGATCAACTAACTCTTCGGAATAGATTACACTAATACCTAGCTTTCTTGCAAGATCAATAATTTCGGTTAGCCGGAGCGGCGTTATCTCAGCTTCTGGAGCTGAGCCAGAGATACTATGTTGAGTAACTCCATATCTTAGTGCAAAATATGAAAAAGAATTATGAAATGAAATGAAATTTCTCT
>DAIRDV010000208.1:0-2409 GCA_036795955.1 Nitrososphaeraceae archaeon
AAAAACCGGCAAAAAAGCAGCCGGTCTGAACCGAGTCATAATCTATTCGAACCTCACAGACAACAGTTTAGAGATTCCCGGTTCTTCCATTGTCACACCAAAGCAAAAGAGGGTGTACCTTATGGAGCCAACAATCTATGACTTTGTAATGAAATCAGATAGAAAAACGCAGATAGTTTATCCAAAAGATCTAGGCTATATTGCTATTAGAACTGGATTGAAAAGTGGATCTAATGTTCTTGAAATTGGTACCGGAAGTGCTTCCCTCACAACTTTTTTTGCAAGTCTTGTAGGGATGTCAGGACACGTTTTCACATATGATGTTAATGAGGAATTTATGGAGATCGCTAGAAAGAATCTTAAGAAATCAGACATGGAAAAAAATGTTTCAATGTACAATCGCGACATAATGAAGGAGGGCCTTGAACTTTCAGAAATTGATGTTGCAATTATAGATTTAGGTGATCCATGGAACGTTTTGCATATTGTTCATAAATGCCTCAAGAGCAGCGGCTCTGTTGCAATAATATGTCCAACAATGAATCAATTGGAAAAAACGGCAAAACACATGATAGAAATAGGATTCACCGACATTGAGAGCACTGAGATCTTGATACGCAATATGGAAGCAAGGGAAGGAAAAACAAGGCCGTCTATGCGAATGATAGGACATACTACATATCTTTTGTTCGGCAGGAAAATCATTTAGTTTTCCATTTTTGTAAACTCGTGGAATTCACAAATCATCTACCAAAAGGAAATACAAAACGGACATAAGAAATGAAGTTACATTCATCATTTCAACATTTCATGATAAATACAAAATAACAACTTTTCATTCCAGCTACTTCAAAAAAAATATTGAATAAAAAATCATATTCTACTAATTTATGATTGCACCATAATAATAGCCAATGATTTGAACCTACTATACCCGACTAAGAGAACGACAAACTTTAACGACTTTTAGTTGACTATGAATAGTTTAGTTTAATCAGATAGCTAATCTTATAAGGTACCGCCTTAATCTGGAATATGTTGGCAACTGAAGGTTATTGTGTAAAATGTAAAGCAAAAAGGCAGATGAAAGGCGAATCACAGGTAGTAATGAAAAATGGAAGACCCGCAACAAAAGGGACATGTTCAGTTTGTGGAACCAAAATGTTCAAAATTGGTGGAGGTCCTAGTAAAGCGGTGAAAGGTAAGACAAAACCAAAATCAAAGGCAAAAGCAAAACCAAAATCAAAGGCAAAAGCAAAACCAAAATCAAAATCAAAAAAACGATAAGTCCTATATTCCTTTTTTATCTTTTTGAATTAAATTTTCCTATACCCATTATAATATAATGGAATCAAAATTTTTATTTTAACGAGAACTTTTCTTCTAAAATATCCAACTTTTGAACGTTTCCACAACAGGATATTAGTTCACGTAATTTTGTTTTCGGTTCTTCAGATTTCACTAATTCTCGGGCCATTTTAATTCCGTCATTAATTTCTGATACCTTTCCACCTGCAATTAACGCTATCGCTACATTAAGCGCTACAATGTCTTGTTTTGCATCCGTCGACTTACCGTAAATTGTTTCTAATGTGCTTTTTACAGAATCATCAAGTGAACTAATTTGAATTTGATCTCTTTTTACAGTCTTCAAATTTAAGAGGGTCGGATTTACTTCCTGTCTTTCTATTTTACCAGATTTAATACTCAGCATAATATTGCTAGAGGTGTTAGAAAGCTCATCCATGCCGTCGGATGAATGGACAAGGATAATTTGTTTTAATCTAGATTCAGTCATCGCATTTGAGAGTAGATCAAAAAATTTCGGATCAGATATTCCTATAACTTGCCCTGTGATATTTGTGCAAGGATTGCATAAAGGCCCAATGATATTGAATACGGTTTTAAAACCCAATTGCTTTCTAATAGCAGATAACCTTTTGAGATCAGGATGAAATTTAGGTGCATACAGAAATGAGAATCCATTTCGTTCCAGGGTCTCAATAATTACCTGTTCCTCTGTTTCTAAATTGAATCCTACATTTTCGAAAAAATCTGCGCTGCCACATAATCCACTTGCAGATCTGTTCCCATGTTTTGCAACATTAATGCCAGACGCTGATGCAATAATCGATGCAGCGGTGCTAATGTTAAAAGAATTAACCATATCTCCCCCAGTACCACAGTTATCAATCAAGGGACCTGATACCTTAGGTGTAATAAGATGGGAATGAGCTAAGATTACTTCGCGAATTATTATTAATTCGGCATGGTCAACACCCCTGTTAGTAAGAGCTGTGATGAATTCTGCGATGGCTTTTGCCTCGATCGCGATTCCCGACGATGACGATGACGACGACGACGATGATGACGACGATGACGACTTCGATGATGATGACGAAGAGGGTG
>DAIRDV010000209.1:0-2405 GCA_036795955.1 Nitrososphaeraceae archaeon
TAGATTTTCTAGGGTTTTTTTGTCAAAGCGGTCTTTTCTTGCTAAAATGTGCTCTCTTGAAGGGCCTTGTTGTCTCCAGTCCACATCATGACTCATGAAAACATATTGCAATTACATGCCTTGTCAATCAGTTTAATTTATCTTTTATTTCAAACATTTCTCTAGCTTTGCTTCCTGTATACAAAGTTGGATATCGCATAAAGAAAATTCAAACACATCTTTAAATACTGTAGTCTTAGATTTGAGAAGATTCTCCTATTTTATAGAGATTTTTAATTTTCTACCGTCTAGATCTATTATTTTAGAGTTTGGCATATCTACTGGTTCTTTTGAAAATATAACAGATCTGACTCTTACAAGGTATGTCAATTCATTTCTTAACTGTGTCAGAATAGAAATATCCTCGTCTTCTAGATTTCCAACATACGCAGATGAAAGTATGTCTGTTGGGTTGTATCCATTCTCCTTCCGTAATTGCTGCAAATTTCTTGCAATATCTCGAATCAGACCTTTTGCAGTTAAGCCTTCATCTCGCTTTGTAGTAATGAAGACGATTACATTATTCCGTTCTGACATAGCATATCCTTCATCTATGTCATACGATAAGTCCAAGTCATCAGGTGTAAGATCTATTTTCCCTCCTTCATATAGAAGAGAGTATCTCCTAGATGATTGCAAATGTGTTAGTAATTCCAATACATCAATTTTCTCTAATGCTTGTATTACTCTGCCAACATTAGCCTTCACCCTCGGCGCAACTTTCTTCCTTATTAACTTGGCTGAGGGTATTATTGGGATTTGATTTTTTAAAAGACTTAATATTTTTTCAATAGTTGTCTCATAATTTATGTTTACAGTAGCATATTCCTCAACATTTAATTGATTTCTCAATATTTCTGAAATTCCACGGATAGTCAGAAATTTTGGATCTGATACACAAATCATGGCCTTTTTTATTGGCCAACGTCGCTTTAGTTGAGCTTTCATTCTAGCACTATTTGCAAGTGACACAACTTCCTTCAATTTGTCAAATGCATCCTCTACTTCGATGTTTATAAGGCTGCTATCGTACTTTGGCCAATTTTCAAGAAGTATACTTTTTTTACTTGCAAAGCAATTCAAATAAAGGTAGTCTGTGACAAAAGGAGACAGAGGATGAAGCATTATATCTATTTGTTTCAACGCGTGTTCCAGTACAGAGTAGATCATAAGTCTATGTACCAGGGTCCTGCTATCGTCATCCCAGATATCGTTTCTCGTGATAGGAACATAAGTTTGGCTCATATAATTGATTATAAATTCTTCGATTGCCTTCGCACCCTCATGAAATCTTGATCTTTCAAATGCGATAGTGACTAACTTGACCAAATTCTGCAGTTTTGAAAGAAGCCATATTCCCGCTAAATCAAGCAAACTGTTTTCCATGGTCCACTTAAGATTATCTCTGTCTTCTTCAAATTTGTCGAAGGTACTGTTCTGCTTAAAATAAGCGTGTAGATAATATAAAGTACTCATAATTTGATATGGTCTAGACGACATCTCATTTAGACTAAAGTTAAGCGACTCTATAGGTGATGATTTCCATATAAAATAAAATCTGACCAAATCAACAGAATTGTCAGTGAGTAACGTTTGAGCATCTATAACATTTCCAATACTCTTGCTCATCTTATTACCTTTTTCATCTAGCACATGGCCTTGAAAGAGAAATGATCTAAAAGGTGCCTCGGCGCTTTGAGCCAGTACAATATTTTCCATTAGCAAAGTATAAGCCCAACCTCTTGTTTGATCAATCCCTTCTGTCAGAAATTCGACAGGGATCAAACTGTCATACTCTTGATCAGAAAGTGAAGCATAAGGTGCCCCTCCACTGTTATGCCACGTATCTAAAACAAAAGGCTCCCTTTGCATTTCTTGTCCACATTTTTCGCATTTTATTTTGATCTTGTCAATCCATGGGCGATGCAACTCGAAGTCAGGACCGTCAGGAAGGTCTGTCGCTTTCTGTACAATCTCCTTTCTAGAAGGCAGTAAAACTTTATGACCGCAGTTTATACAATGCCACATAGGAAGCGGTGTCCCCCATATACGTTCTCTAGATATACACCAAGGGACTTTCTCCTTGATAATTTCAAGGAATCTATTTTTCGGTGATTCAAAAAAATAGTCTATCTTTTGTGCAGCTTCTATTGGTTTATTGTCTAGTTTTTCTATCATATAAAAATATTCGCGTCGTGCAAACCAAACAATCTTGTGGTGTGAACGCCAGCAAAGTGGATATGAGTGCTTTAACTTGCCTATTTTAACAGCACCACCAGCCTCTTTCATTGCATTTACAACCTTGAGATCAGAATCCCGAACAAAAAGATTTTTGAAAACACCAGCCTTTTGCGTAAAAACAACCC
>DAIRDV010000210.1:0-2396 GCA_036795955.1 Nitrososphaeraceae archaeon
TCAACTTCTAACTCAGATACCAACACAGCTGACACCTCTTCAACTTCTAACTCAGATACCAACACAGCTGACACCTCTTCAACTTCTAACTCAGATACCAACACTGATGATAGCACATCAACTTCCAATTCGGATACCAACTCAGATAGTTCTACATCCGATAACACCTCAACCAACAACCAAGACAACAATATTCAATCATCAAATAATAACAACAAAAATCCTGAAGACTATGACGACCTTAATGAATTGGTTAAAGACATAAAAAATGGCAATTTAGACACTGAAGAAATATCATTGAGTGCTTTCCAAAATTCAGGTGCTTATCAGGGAGCTGATCAAGAAACCCAAGACTGTATAGATCTAGCAGGAAAAATAGGGCATAACCTTGGAGATCAGGAAATAGTGAAATGTTCTGAGGATCCAAACTTTTACAGGAATGAAATATCTGGCAACAACAATGCTGATAGCAGTAACAATGCTGATAGCAGCAACAACGCTGACAATAGCAACGACAATAACGCTGACAATAGCAACGACAATAACAACTAATGGAAACAGCTGGTAATACTAGTTCTAGTATTATCATTATTTTTTATCTAATTTGATAACCTAAAACAAACAATCCCATACTACTAGCAATCATTACAATCCATACAATCTTATTCCAACTAAAAATTTTCTGGCCATCAAGGTTTCCAAATGGAAATAAATTAAATAACGCGATCCAGGAATTAAATACTGTTCCTATATGCAAGTAACCTATACTCGTAAATTTGTAAGATAATATCAAAAACATTAATCCCATGACAAGATTAGTAAGCGGTCCAATGAATGCAACTCTTCCAAATTTATTTCTGTCCGATAAATCTATCATGACAGCACCTGGAGCTATAAATTTGAACGGAAGAAGTACTGAAATGGCCGTCACGATTAATCCGTACAAATTTGCCCGAAACTCCGCCCAACTTCCATAAAACTGAGCAAGCAATTTATGAGCTAATTCATGAACCAGAAAGGCACTAGCAAAAATTAATAAAAATTGCCAAGATACATTTCTAACTCCACTGAATGACACACCCACAGTTGTTACTAAAATTGGTGCACTGAATGACACACCTACAGCTATTACTAAAATTGTTGCAATGGACAAATGAAGTATCTCCAGTTTAGAAAATTTTATCCTGAATAATGTTTTAAAATTAGAATTTGGTGTAAAGCTATTCACTATATTTTTTTTGTCAATGTACTCTCTCATAGAAACACAAGAGTGGTTTATTGGTATTCTATGCAGACTACAGAATACTTTATTACAATAGTTGCACCTAAAAGGTATACTTTCATCCACATCACAAATTTCACATTTCATTGAAATCCTATACTCACTCTTTGAACTGATTTTACAATTATTGCGCTGTTGTCACATTTAAAAGTGTGTTTTCAATATCCTACGGTCCATAAAATAAAAATTTGAAGAATCGCTTATGGTTGGCTTGATAATTAGAGAATCAATTGCGAATATTATCCTCGTTTGACAATCTAAATATCGTAATCTATATGAACTTTGTACCACTGTAAATAGAATAGATCTACTTTGTCTAGTGATGATAATTCACATGAAGTTGATGATAAGCTTGTGCAACGATATGATACAATCTTAAAAGAGAGTGCGCTTCTCAGTACCTTTTCGGGGATCCTCTTTGGATTTTTATTGAATATGGCAATAACTGTGCCAGAAAATTTTGTGTTAATTGACAAGATAACTCTTCTAGTAGCACTATATTCCATAACAGTAGCAGCCTCGTTATTTGTCATGCCCGTCGTGTATCACCACTTACAATATCCATATGGAAGTTTTGATAAATTCAAAACCAGAAGTCATAGATTTATCATTTTAGGTCTAATACCCGCCGGTTTAACTCTGTACCTTGGACTGGAATTGGCTATCCATTCCCTATTGGGTTCTATAGAATCATTTATCCTTGCTTCACCACCGTTCATACTAGTCTATTTTTTGTTCAGGGCAAGAAAACGTGATTTTTAGAAAATCTATAGGATCTACTTAATCTATACTCACATAGTAAAAATATATACACATTCATAACGTACGTATAAGGAGTATCATTGAAAATTTCTATAATTGACATCGGTTCTAACACAATCAAGTTAGTGATCTATGATGTCAGGGAGGATAATTCATTTGCAGGCATTCATCAAGAAAGCACAAAGGTTAAACTTGGAGAATCTTTGGCATTTTCTGATAATCTTAGTGAGGAATCGATCCTCAAGAGTATAGACGTTCTCCTGTTGTATCGTGACATTACTCGACTTGAGTCTGTAAATAATGTTGTTTGTGTGGGCACGAGCGCGGTTAGAGATTCAAAAAATGGCAAGTA
>DAIRDV010000211.1:0-2393 GCA_036795955.1 Nitrososphaeraceae archaeon
TACAGGACTTGCAATTACAGGATTAGTGCTTTTGAAAGGGTCTTCGTTGTTTTGTGTCGATTCTTGTGCATGAGTAGTCAGGGGCACAAATGGAAATATTTTGATATCATTCCTTAAACAGGACTCAAAAATCCCACAATATTCAAAATAAGGTGATTTAAAACCTTCTTCATAATTCATCCAAAAGGGAGAATAAAGAGTCCCAGATGCAAATACCATTTGTGATGAATGGAAAGAAACAAAGACTGTAATAATAAGCATAGATAATAGGAAGCAAATTGCCGATAAACTATATTTTCTATCTGTGTTCAAGCAATATGAGATTTAATACTAAGTATATTTAGAATGCTTCAACAAAATTAATAAGATAATTGGATAAATGAATGCAAGAATCAAATTCCTAAATAGGTAATATACAATGATACGCTTAATATTTGCTAGAAAAAATCACAGAATTTTTTTATCAAAAATTTGTGGTTTCTTATTGTTCCTCATAACATGTGTGTTGTAAAAATATTCCCTCAAATGATTTTGGATGCAAGACAAAATTTGATTTGACTAAATTCCAATACCTGGTTAATCTACTAGTAATTTAATCTGAACTTGATATCCAATGATCATCTTAAAGTTAACCGGTAATAATAGAGATATTAAATGAAAGAAAAGGTAATTGATATACGAAAGTTGTATTCTAAAATGGATCGGGATAATTCAGAGTTTCTTACTTTCTTTGATCTCGAGCATTTACAGGTCGGTATCCTAAGATTAAGACCAGGGGAAATTGATACACAGGAACCACATTCAACAGATGAGGTCTATATGGTCTTGGAAGGAGACGGATTCATTGAAATTGGAAATAAATCATACGGCCTGAATAAAGATCTATTCATTTATGTTCCGGCACAAGTTAAACACAGATTTCATGGAAATAAACAAGAGATATTGGTATTATATTTTTTCAGCGCGTAATGCAAAAAATAATTTGACCACTATGAATATGACGTGACGATATAGCTGTACAGTCACAGATAATATTCTATGGTAAATTCATCGGCATTGCTTCCAAATGCTTGGCTAGAGCCATCAAAACTTCAATCCTTTTTTTAGGATAATTCGCAAAGTTAAGCGCTTGATCAATAAATTCAGAAATTGGTACGGCATCTTCTCCAACCACTTCGATACCCTTTTTAGTCAATAAATAAGATTTTGTGACGGGAGAAGCTTGTACGCCATTTAAAAAGTAATGCTGTGAATCTGACATCGATTTGCTAGCCTTCGTGTAAACTTCCTTCATGTATTCCGTCTCCATAGCAATACTTTCTTCTAAAATACTCATTCGTTTAACTAATTCATTAATCCTTTTTACAGATTCAAATACCATGATAATTCTACCTAATTATTTCAATAATTGCAAATCAGTCTGAATCGATTCTTAATTCGTCTTTCTTTGATTCTTGTTCTTGTAGTTTCTTAAGTTCGCTAACCAGAAATTGTTTATACTTTTCTCTTTCCTGTTCAGTCATTTTGTCCAAATTAGAACTCAAAGATAGACCCATAGCCGATAATCTGTCTATCATATCCATAGCCATAAACTTCCCAACGTTTCCAACTCTCATCACTACATCTAACTGCTTTTGCATGATGTTGTTAACTGAATCTGCATCTGCCGTTGAATCTAAGCCTCTCGACGTGATCTTGTATTTGCCGCTTTCAGTCTCGCTTATGAGACCTTCTTCCAACAATCTCCCTAACATCGGATAGATTAAACCTGGTGAAGGTTTCCATTTTCCCCCACTCTGTAATATAGCTTTATCAATGATTTCCTTTCCGGTCATAGGTTCTCCTTCTAGCAGACCAAGAATGTAATGTCTCGAAAAGCCTCTTGGAATAGCACTGCCTACTCTGGCTAGCCAATTTGATAACATATCACTAGTAATATCGCTAGTGATATATTTAGTCTTTTGTGATTAAAGTTCTGGTAAGTTAGGGGAGTTAAGGGTATTATGGTAAGTTAGAGGTTTAGGATGAAGTTGAAGATGAATGGAATAATTCCATAACATCATCGGTATATTGACCTAGCAATGTTTCTATTCTGTCTGGGTCAGGGGGATTTATCGATGCAGCTTCAATTACATTCTTTTCAAGTTCATGTGTTAGTTTTTTGAATTCTGCACAACCTGGACATTCTCTAGGTGCATATATTTGCTGAGTGCCTATTGTCAGTATTGCGACAATAGTTACTGTAGCCAATATTGCCAATACTGAAGTTGATTTCATAACATGCAGAAGGCTACATTCCTATTAAGTAGATCTGATGCATGGTAAATGTTTAATGTATTCTTTCTTAGTGAATCCCCAATGACAAGTAGCACATCTTATTGTGTCATCCATAG
>DAIRDV010000212.1:0-2389 GCA_036795955.1 Nitrososphaeraceae archaeon
AAAATATAGCAACATTCAATAAACCAGAAGGTATTGAAAATGATACCAAGAAGATACAAAATAACAACGATAACAGAAGTGATAATTCAATAACTATAACCGCAGCCAAAGAAAGTGATCTGAACTTTACCGTTACCAATAATAACATGCACCCCATATTAGATGCGGTAGTTTCCCTGGCTTCTAAATCGGGTTCAATTTCTATATCGGGACCCTCTAAATGGAGCCTTCAAAGATTAGATCCTGGAGCTCATCAATTCTACCCAACAACAGTCTTTGCTTCAAAGTCAATGATAGGCAATCCAGCGACATTCGATGTCGGTGTACAATATATTATGAATGGGAGAGCGAGAAATGACACTTTCAATATTGGAGCAAAGGTTATTGGGGAAATCAAGATCGATGTTACTGATCTGGGTATAAATTATATTGCAGGCACCCCTAATTTGGTTGGCAATTTATTAAATAAGGGTAACACCGTAGCATTATTTACTACAATTCAATTACTCAAAAATAGTAACCTAACGAATCAACATCAGTCTCAACAAAATAATAATTTTGCTCAAGCGTCCTCCAATTTAAGAAATGGGAATGCACAATCATCAGTGAGTGAGTCAGTGCCCAGATCCTTCTCTGGCAGATCAGTTGACCTTGTTCCAACTTCCACCCTTCCATCATACCTTGGCGACCTTCAAGATGATTCACCTTTACCATTTAGTATACCATTATCGCTTAAAAATAATTCATCGCCAGGGAAATATCCAGTTTTACTCAAGATTACTTACAACGATGATCTTAGAAACAATCATGAAATAATATTTAATAGCACGGTTGATCTCAGCAGATCCAGGCAACGTCCTGGAAGTAACGAAAATCAAGATCAAGGTTTCTTGGGTTTATTACTGGGAAAACAATACTCTCTGAAAATAGTCACCGTTTCACTGCCAATAATCTTAATAATCATTATTGCAACAATTTGTTTGTTAACGCTGATGGTTATAAGAAAAAGATCTGGCGTAGTTAAGAAATATTCCTCGTCTGGGTCATCAAAAAGTGAGAAATTCTTTTTGGATGAAAAAAACAAAGATGGTCTTGGAGCTGGATCAACATACAAAGGCATTGAAAACGATAGAGTCACGGACCTGAGAACAAAAGATAACAATAACATAAGCAAATCAAGCGACTTAACTGCCCTAGGTAAAGATATGGATGATGATAAAGAAACGAAATGAATGAATCATTCATGAATGGAGATTGTGGCGGATCATGAAAACGTCTGAAATTTTTAAACTATCACTTGAAGCCATGAGGGAGAGAAAAGCCAGATCCGCTCTTACAATAGTAATGGTTTTGGTGGGTTGCAGTTTAATGATCGCTCTGAATGGCATTAGTGCAGGTCAGAGTGAATTTATCAAAACGCAACTTAATACCTTAGCCCCTAACATACTTTTTGTTAATAATGGTCAGCGTTCATTCAGGGGTGGTGCTGATACATCACAGACTCCGACGATTGTCATCAACTCTATTGTTGTGGATAGAATAAAGTCACTTGCATTCGTTTCAGATGTTGTTCCAGCTTACCAAGGTCAAGTAACACTTGATGCGACCGGAAATGTAGTTACTAGTTCTGTAATAGCCACTGATCCACAAAAAATATATCTTATCAATCCATCGCTCGAGCTAATACCTGGTTCTTCGATTCAATCAAATAACCCATCGTCAATTATATTTGGAGACAGTGTTGCTAATCCTCCCGGTAAAAGTACTCCATTTGTTACTCTTGGACAAACTATCAGAGCAACGTACAACTTTGTTGATCAAGATACTGGAATACAGCAAGAAATTTCTAAAAGTTTTGTCGTTAGCGGAATCATAGCACCTACTGGAAATAATCAGTTAGATAGGGCTGTTATAATTAACACGGCCTCTGGTGATTCCCTTTTCAACAAGGGAGGCAAATTCGATCAGATGATAGTAGCAGCTGACTCAGCTGATTATGTTCCCACCGTACAAAACGAAATAACGACCCTATATGGAACTAACATAGGAATCACTACGCCTAAGGCAATATTAGAAGCTAGGGAACGATTCACAAGTGGGAACAATTCGTTTGTACAAAATGTGGCGTTTATTGCGCTATTTGTCGGTGCAATCGGGATAGTAACTACACTATACAATGCAGTTAACGAACGAATATCTGAAATAGGAACTATTAAAGCCATAGGCGCAGCAAGATTTTTTATCCTTCTCATGTTTCTGTTTGAGGCTTTATTGATAGGGTTAATTGGTTCTACACTTGGGGTGATATTTGGCATGATAGGAGCATATGCTCTCAGCTCTGTTGGTAGTCCGGGACCTGGTCCTGGCGGTGGAATTGGAGGTATCCGTC
>DAIRDV010000213.1:0-2384 GCA_036795955.1 Nitrososphaeraceae archaeon
GCGTTCCTAGAAATTCTTGTCTAATTAAGATATAAACGTATGCTTGCTGAGACTATTCAAGATTAAATTCAAAAAATAATTGTCCATTTGATTTTGATTCATTATTGATCAGATTTTGAGATAGGTAGACTTAAAATATTCATATATAAGAATTACTTGTTTATGAAAAATAGAGTTTGTATGTCGCATAAGGAAGACGTCGATGGCGTTTCGTCAGCGGCGCTTATCAAAACTGCTTTTGAGATAAATACAGTTATTCTTGTTGATTATGCAAACATGATCAAAACATTACGTAATATGGTATCAAGCGTTCAAGATGGCACAAAAAAAATAGATGAATTATACATATGTGATTTGGGATTAAGCAAAAAAAATGAAAATGAATTTGTCAAAATTCTAAAGCAGATGGTTGAAGCAAAGTGCAAAGTTACGTATATAGATCATCACGATTTGGACAAGAAGCTTTTAGCAGATTTAAAAAAAAGTGGAGTAAAGCTTTTGCACAGTACAAAAGAGTGCACCAGTATCCATATTTACAATAAATATAAAAGAAAATTTGGCTCTTATCAGGCATTTCTTGCAGCAGCTGCAGCATTGACAGATTATTTAGAATCAAGGCCGATTGCATCCAATTTAGTCTCCAGGTTTGACAGGCAGTTTTTGATGCTCGAAGCTACTGCCTTGTCATACATGATTTCTTCAAGCCAGCATGACAGTGATTTTCTCGCGACAATTGTTGAGGATCTGGCACAAAAAAAATACCCTCATGATATTGAAGGCGGATTCCAAAGGGCTGAGAGACATGCAAGAAAGGTCTTAACTGTGGTAAAGTCCATTGAAAACTCAATAATACTTGGCAAGAATCTGGCTCATGTTCAAATTAATTCTGAACTACCATCAAGCATGGTAGTCAATTTTGTGCTTGGCACTTCTGGAAAACCAGTTGCACTTGTATACAAGAAAAAGGATGATATTAATTCGTGCATAATCTCTATCAGGGGATCGAATGAATGCAAAGTTCATCTTGGTAGAATTGTCAACGACTTGTCTTCCTCATTGTCAGGCAGTGGCGGTGGTCATGAGAAGGCCTGTGGGGCTGTTATACCCAAGGACAAGTTTCTAGAATTTATCAAACAGTTGGACAAAAGATCAAGATAAGATATTCCTTTGCTTTGAAAAAAATTACGCATATTGACATTAAATTATTCTGGATAAGCCGTTAGGCCTACCCAGAATATGTTCCCCATCGGTTTGGTCGATGTATTTTTACAATCAAGAACAAGGCAATTTAAATGTGCTGAATTCGCGAAAGCATAAACCTATGCCGTTATATTACCGCTTGATTTCCTACGGTATCTTAGTTTACCTTGAGTTTATCTAAAATTCTATCTATTTTTGCGGTCGGCTTATTCTCATTATCAGATATTACCTGGCTGGAAGGTGGGCTGGCAAGGTATTCTTTATTATTCTCTGAAATTCTTTGATGATAGGTTGGAACTAATTCGTTCTGATAAAAGATACCAATCGGAATCTTATCTCCCCATTCAGCAGAGTATTCTAAAATCTTGGCCATCTTTTTACTAACTTCGGATTCATCATGTATTGTTCCGTCATAACCGGTGTCTTCTATTTTGTATATTCTAGGGCCCGTTGTCTGAGGTTCTAATTTGTTTTTTCCCTGAAACCATTCTCTTGTATGGATATCATCGTATGTTGGACATGGCTGTAGAATGTCAATAAAAGCTAAACCCTTGTGCTTTATTGCCCTTTGTATTGTATCTTTTAGATGTTTGACATCGTATGAATAGGATCGTGCGATAAATGTAAACCCTGACACAAAGGCAAGCGCAATTGGATTTACAGAATTGCTTGTATTTGGACTTACAAGGGATTTTGTTTTTTCTCCCAGTCTGAGAGTAGGGGAAGCCTGTCCCTTTGTAAGACCATAAACTTCATTGTTAAAAATGAGATATGGAATGTCAACATTTTTCCTGCCAGCTCCTACGAAATGACCTGCTCCGATTCCAAGACCGTCACCGTCACCTCCAACTGCAATAATTTCAAGATCGGGATTGGCAATTTTTGCACCTTGTGCAAATGGCAAAACTCTTCCATGTAAAGTGTGAATACCATAGACATTTATGAAATGCGGAGTTTTACCTGAACAGCCAATTCCCGAGAAAATAACTGCTTTATGACGAGGTACCTGCATATCGCTTAACGCCATTTGAATTGCGTTTAATATTCCAAAATCGCCACATCCGGGACACCAATCGTTGTGTACCGTTGTTTTATAGTCAGCTAGTTTAAGTTCCGCCATCTAATATAATCCTCCTTTCATTGGTACCTGATAATATAGCTTTTAGAGCAATATAAATTTCCGT
>DAIRDV010000214.1:0-2374 GCA_036795955.1 Nitrososphaeraceae archaeon
TATGAAATATCTAGAGTATTTAATATGTTATTTCTCCGACCGCATGCTTGTCCAATGACCAATCATTTCTAGGATTTGAAACACCAATAATTTGGGAGATCAGAGGTTATCAAGCGATAAATTAACTAAATTCAAAAATGCTCATATACTTATTTGCATATATTATTACTGATCAAAAATTGTCAGAATTGAGTGAAATTAAACGAGTCTTTGAAGGTTTAAACACTCTGTATGAAATTCATCTTCCAAAGGTTCATCCAAAACTCATTCATGACTTGCTGATGAGAAATCGCAATAGCCCAAATAAAGACCAATTTTATTTGATAGAAGTGTTTACTAAACCAGAAATCGATTCGGAAAAAATGCGGACTTATATAATTAGCAAAACAGAGATGAATCCGACAATACATGATAATGGGACCCACTATGCGTTTAATGATAAATTAACACTAGAGTTTCTAAAAGAACTTTCAGATTTGAAAGACGTCATAGCAGTATATGGTGACTATATGGGGGGAGTCACAGGCGTAGGAGCATCACACGAACATAAAGAGCACGAACATGGATGGATAAAGTAACTTGTAGCTTCAGTCTACCATCATCGTAAGCATCAAAAAAAACAGAGATAGAAATTAAATTAAATTTAGAACTTTGGCTATTACATTTTGGTGATCTGCATCCACTTCGGTTGTAACCAAGAGGAGATGATCGTTATCCAGGGGTGCAGTGATTCGCTTAATCTTTTCATATTCAGCCATGGCATACTTTCCTTTGCCAACTTTGGATGCTAAAGAATTTCGCAATCCCCACCTTGCAAGCGCTTGCAAATTAGATCTCTTTGTTTCTTCTGCGGTCAACAAATTAGCCAGGCCCTCACGTTGTCCACCAAATTTTATTTCTCCTGTTTCGTCACATACTCCGGCAAAACGAATTTTTGGATCAAGTGCTAGTATCTCTTTGCATAACTTTTCATAATCCATTTTAAATATTATCTTTAATCAAAATCAACTATATAAAATTGTGTCACTTGGTGGCATTATTTTATGTTGATTGGATAAACCATAGCTGTAAAACTTTGTCATGCACATGGAATTGAAGGATTCAAGATTAATTACACTAGTTTAAACTATGAAATTAATATTCACTTGATTATCCTTATATTTACTGGTAATTTAATGTGAACTGAAAATGACCTGTAATGTAGTAGTAGGCGGTTTTTATGGAGATGAGGGAAAGGGAAAGATTATTGCGTATCTATCTATGAAAGATAATCCAAAGATAGCAGTAAGAGGAGGCGTGGGCGCAAATGCTGGTCACACTTTTGTTCACAACAATCAATCCTACAAGGTCCGCATGCTACCAAGTGCGGTATTGAATCCCCAAACCCAATTATTGATTGGAGCAGGAGTTCTCATATCACCGGAAGTCTTGATAGATGAGTCTCGCAAGTATAATGCGGAAAATAGAACAATAATTGATAATCATTGCGGGATAATTGATGAGTCACATATTACAAGGGATAAACAGAATTCGCATCTCAAAAATATTGTTGGAACCACAGGAACGGGTACTGGCCCAGCAAATTCAGATCGTGCATTGAGGATCTTGAATCTAGCAAAAAACGTAGACAATTTAAAGAAATATCTTGGCAATGTTTCTGATATTGTCAATGAATCTATAGACAAGGGTGAATCAGTACTTATTGAAGGAACACAAGGAACATTTCTATCTTTATATCACGGTGATTACCCGTATGTGACTTCTAAAGATGTTACTGCGTCGGGTATATGTTCAGACGTAGGAATAGGACCCAAGAAAGTCGACGAAGTTATTTTGGTATTCAAGGCATATGTTACCCGAGTAGGCGGGGGGCCTCTAGAAAATGAAATTAGTCCCGATGAAGCCGCAAAATTAGGTTGGGTAGAATACGGAAGTGTGACTGGCCGACAAAGAAGGGCATCTCCCTTTAACTTGGAATTAGCCAAGAAATCGATAAGAGTAAACAGCGCTACACAATTGGCCGTTACCAAACTGGATGTGGTATTTCCTGAATGTGCCGGTCTTACAGAATATTCTAAATTAACATCTAAGCCAAGAGAATTTATTGAGAATATAGAGGCCAAACTAGGAGTTAAAGTTGTACTGATAGGTACTGGTGCTGAGATTAACCAAATAATCGATCGTCGATGAAAAATAGTTGGTAGGAAAAATATGTACTTGCAAACAAGACTTTTCGCATGATTTTAATAATGTAGTTTCAAAGTGTAGATCATTGAAAACTAAATCCCCTTTCTTTATCGAGGTTTCCACGGTTCAAGATTTTGGTAGACTTGTCTGTGCTTTTGAACGAACTCCACTTTTGACGTTCTCCTTT
>DAIRDV010000215.1:0-2371 GCA_036795955.1 Nitrososphaeraceae archaeon
TCAGATATCCGATCTAATGGGTGGCATACTGTCTGATTCTGCACAAATTCCTAAACATGAAGTAGATAGCGGAAGACCATTGAGTGAAGAGTCAACAAGTATCATTGAAGAAGCTACTACTCTAGTGGAACAAAGTATGAAAGAAAAGTTCCCTGATCTTCCTTCAATGCACATTGACGAAAAAACCACAGAAGCATCTACTTACTAAACTCCTATTTTTTGCTACCAAATTTAGCAATTAATCTTATATCTTTTTTAATTCTGCTGATTGTAGGGTAGCTGTATCCTTTATTCCTGTAGGTCCTTATCATTGACTTCCAGTTTGCAAGTCTCCATCTGGCCTGCTCTTTTGTTAACATGCTAGTTTCCTTTTTTACGAAACTTTTTCTTCCGAGAATCAAATAGCCACCATCTTGGGCTTTTTGTCGATTATATGCAAATTTCAATCCCGAAACAATCGATTCGGCATGCAAAAGAGAGAAGTAATACTTTATCTCCCTAAACTGACGTTCAGACACTGACAATTTGATCTTTAGTTCCTTCTCTACCACGATTTTTATAATCAAGTTCATATTAAATAAATATTTCTAAATTCGAATTATGAAATATGTTGTTTTAAGTTCAAAGGCATATTCGGGTCTGGAAAGTATATTGCAAAATTCGAATTATGAAATATGCAATATGATTTTAATTAGTCATTTTTAGACTGGAAAATAAAAAATAACAATTTATTTTTCAGCGTATCAAGATGTGATAAATTATCGTATTTACTATATTACAGCAGTTTATGTTTTCTACCCAGCCTGTAGAGCTCTTCTAAAGTATAGATTAAGTCTGGTTTGGTATGCGAAGCGCTCAAAGAAAGTCTTAAAACGGAACGTCCTTTCTTAACTGTTGGAAATCTCATGGGATGAACAAATATGCCTTTATCTAACAATTTGCTGGCAAATTCTATTGCTTGCTTTTCAGAACCAATTTCGATTGGAACTATTTGGCTAACTGAATTTCCTATATTATACCCCATCTTCATCAACCCATTTCGTACGATTTCTATATTTTTAAAAAGTTTCTTTTGTTGAACTCCCTTTCTTGCAATACTAATTGCCTGAATTGCAAAATTACACAAATGAGCTGGAAGAGCAGAAGTAAAAATGAATTGTCTAGAACTGTTTATCAAATATTCCCTGACCATTTTTGATGACGCAACATATCCGCCGAAACATCCCAATCCCTTGCTTAAACTGCTAATATGAACGTCAATCAAATCATTTACATTTAGTTCAGATGGAGTGCCAGATCCATGCGTGCCGAATACAAAATCGCCATGTGCATCATCTATGATGGTAAAGGCAGCAAATTCTTTGGCTAATTTACAAATTGATTTCAAGTTTGACATGTCGCCTTCTATACTGAAAATTCCTTCAGTAACAACAATTTTTTTACCCTTAACTCCTCTCAATAATTTTGAGAGATGTTCCATGTTGTTGTGATGAAATACCTTAATCTTGGCACCAGATAGTCTGCATCCATCAATAATACTTGCATGATTGAGTTCATCACTGAAAATTGTTGTATCTATATCTGCCAAACTACTTAGAGTTCCTAGAACTGCTGAATATCCAGTAGTATACACCAAGGACGCTTCTGTATTTCTGTGCATTGACAACGTCTTTTCGAGATTTTCAAAGACTGCACTATTTCCTCCTACTAATCTGGAACTACACTGGGATATTTCGTTAAAATTTTTTAATAATTTGGTTATAATATTGTGGTTAGTAGCCAAACCAAGATAATCATTCGAATTATAATTGATTATTTTTTTACCATTAACTGTGAGATGTCCTTTTTCGTTATGGACAGTCCTTAATTTTCTATAAAGATTGTCCTTCTTTCGATTCCTCAGATCCGACCTAATGTATTCGCGTATCGAGGCCAATTTCATGAATCATTTGGATATCCTTATTTGGTGTGTTTCCATTCGTGGTAAGGTAACCACCAGTTATAATTCCATTTGCACCTGCCTGTAATGCAAGCTTACCGTTGTCTTTAAAGTAAACTTCTCTTCCACCAGCTATTTTCAATATCGTCTTGGGCATTATAAATCGCCAAACGGCTATAGTTTTGATAATATCCATTGTATCAATCGGGGCGCTCTCTAGTTCCTTTGGTGTGCCTTTCCTAGGAATCAAGATATTTATTGGAACTTCGTCTGGTTCAAGAGCCGCCAAAGAAAAAGCAAGTTCGATTCGTTGTTTTGGAGATTCCCCCATTCCAATTATGCCTCCGCAGCAAAGTTCCAATCCTGCATCTTTAACTATCTTTGCAGTATTAATCCTGTCTTCAAAATCATGTGTCTTGCATATCTCAGAAA
>DAIRDV010000216.1:0-2345 GCA_036795955.1 Nitrososphaeraceae archaeon
AATTTTGATCTTTTGCAAATTGCCAATAAATTAACTGGCCATATACTACCAGGTCCCTAGCTAGCATTTCCATTCGTGATTGCAATCGACTGCTCAGGACTTTACTTTCTGGGTCGAGGTCTTCTCGTTCATTTATCGAAATTCCATAGGGCAGACTCCAAGCATAGCACTGTCTTACAGCTGTCCTCATTTGATCCATGACCGTCAAGCCTTTTTCATGGGATGAAACTATGTATCCAAAAGTTTTACCTGAAAATTCTTTCCAAAAAAAATCCAAAAAATTTTTCATTGTCCCGGACATTGAACCGTGATAATCAGGAGATGCAAGAACAAACACATTAGCCCAGTTCACATCGTTTGTAACTTTACTCACGCTTTCATCATCAAACTTTGTGCCCGGTCGATATATTGGCAGCTGGGTTTCAAACAAGTTTACCAATCGAGCTTCTGTCTTGTACTTTTCTGAGATAATATCAAGCACTTTTCTTAGAGTTCTAGTACTAAAGGAATTCTGTCTCATACTGCTCCCGATGCCCAAGACTTTGACTTTTTCTTCCGTACGTCCTATTCATCCAGTGGAATATATAAAATATTTTTTTCAAATATGGATGCATGAATAATATGACTATTAAGACGTAATGAATTAACTATTCTTTAGAATTATGCCAGTAATAATAAGGCCCGACCCGGAATTTACTAATCTTCTCAAAAGCAATCTGAGGCTTAGATACAACAGCAGGAAGAAAGATAGGATCGGCTTGGCTCCCATTCATGTATCCGATATACTCCCTAGCTCTTGTTTAAGAAAGCAATATTATTCGCGTACATTTCCTGACGAAGATCCTGTGACGGATGAATCCATACATCATTTCGTCAGAGGAGAGGCCAGTGAATTTGCTATCACTCAACTTGCCAGAATAGGAGTAGCACAAGCAGAATTACAAATGGATGAGATTATCGCCCATCCGGATATAATGGATAACGCAGGTGAAAATAAGGTCATAATAGAGCTTAAGGATACAATTAGCGGTAAAAGACTAGACATAAACGATTATACATTTCGTTCCTATTTGAGACAATTACTATATTATCTTACTATGACCGGAATTGAAAAGGGCGTTCTCTCGATTAGGTACAATATTAGAGAACTCAAACTTCTAAAAAAAGATGAGTCAGGAGAATATTTCTTTAGGCCCAACAATTCTAAAAATCCGGGTATAGAGAGTTGGTCCATTAATCTGCCTAAGGATGACATTTTGAGGGAAATTTTGAAAAACGAAATGGTCTTGAGAAAGAATATCTTCTTAACTGCACTTGAAAATCATGATGTTGCCAATCTCCCTAGATTGACAGAACCATTAAAATCGATTAAATGTCCAAATTGTCCCTTCTACAGTAAATGTTATGAAGATATGGAGAATCAAAAGGCTTTAGATATTGCGCAACAAACAGATATCTTTAACATTCGTGGCACATTAGACTTTAAACCGTTTTGAATTCATAGTTTATTCGTAGATTATTCTGTTGGCATTGATAATATCAGGTCAAATAAATAATGGCACATTAACCTTCATGAAGTATTTCGCAATCTTTGCTTACTATATCCTTATCCATGCTAGTATTAAGCCATACCTCATCGTTACCTTCTCCGCAATAAACGATATCTTGGGCGCCATCTGATTCTGTAGTGTTCCTGTTTGCAGTATAAATTTTATCGTCATCGGCCCCTGAACTGATTTCATCTATTCCATGACCTCCGACTATGAAATCTTCACCAACTCCCGCCATGATTGTATCAGGACCATTACCCCCTAAGATGGTATCGTTACCTTCGCCACCTATTATTTCATCAGCGCCATAGCCGCCTGTAATATTATCATTCCCAGTGCTTCCGATTAATGTGTCCTTGTCCCCACCACCGTGAAGTACATCGTTACCTGCTCCACCTACCAATGTATCACTTCCATTATATCCGATTAGATAATCGTCACCGAAGAGACCTAACATATAATCGGTTCCTTCAAGACCATTCATCCTATTAGAATTCTTGTTTCCTACCAATACATCCGTCTTCTCCGATCCTTTGCAAGACTTATCCTCATTCTTACACATTATGGTTTCGGCATTAGAAATATTATATTGTGATACTAAAAATAAAATAAGAATTAAACCTGAAAATAAAACAACACGTTTCAGAGTCATATATGGAAATAAACCCATAATCAAATTGCCTTTCTCATCAGCCATACTTGGTAATACCTTTTTCATTTTCACTTGTAGCGACGAATAAGACCTATTTTTCATTAATTGTGAATAAAAATACACATGTTGATCAAAACACAGAA
>DAIRDV010000217.1:0-2332 GCA_036795955.1 Nitrososphaeraceae archaeon
TGTTACTGCACATTCTGCTGCTCAAGATGCGGGAGCCGTGCTGATAAGATCATTGATACCAGCAGAAGGAATAGATTCAATGATGAGTCGATGCAAAGTACAGAATAAATTGATTCTTACAAATGGACCCGGAAAATTAACGAGGGCTCTGGAAATTAATAGATCTCATAATGGATTGAGCCTATCTGATAGGCAATCAATATTGCAAATTGAAGACGGTATAAGACCTGATAAGATAATTAGTACAGAAAGAATTGGCATAAGCAGGGCCCGGGAAAAGCACTGGCGATATCTTATCGTAGGAGATATAAAAATAATAAATTAAATAAAATTTGGTTTTGTTTACTTGACTTTACCAGTACTTGGCTTTTATTTTCTCAATTACTCTTTCATGTTCAGGACCTCTTTTTCTTGCGTATCTCTCCATTGCGCCTAGTGGAACTCCACCTAATGTTCGCGCAAGTCCTGCGAAAAAGACATTCTTTATTGGATTGTCTCGGCCAACTTTATGCATGAACTTTTGAATTCCGTATTTGAAATTATGTTGCCATGTCTTGTACATCACACCCAATTTAGGCGGATCCATGGTATTTCCAATATCAAAGAAATCAGATTTTTCAAGCAATCCTATAGGTACAAATGTAAGGGGAGTAGTGGTGAACTTTGAATCTGGTTGCTCGGTTTCCAAAGCATGTATTAATTCAATCGTATCCCAGCTGTCTTCCACAGTTTCGTCGTTATCCAGTCCCATAATCAATGTAAAGGCAGGCACCCAATAGTTTTCATTTAATGTCTTTATTCCATTCTTTACTACCCAATGCCATTCAGAAGGTTTGAATGGAGATAGCTTTCTATCAGCGTATTTGCCGATTAATCGAATACTACCAGTTTCAAAACCACATTGAATACCTATCATATTATCTGGTGATGCCTTAATTATTTTGGAAATGTTTGGTATCAATCTCTCGTCGGCAATAGCGCCTGCAAGAGTCCCATGAGTTGGATTAGTATGTTCAATTCCTGTAGACATTATTCCGGTGAATAATTCTTCAAGAGCTTCACGATTTGGTTGCATGTTTTTGGTTGTTCTGGGATTCAAACCGTATACAAAAATATCATCGCTGTGAACCCACGCGTTCTTCAATCCACCATATTTCATATTGATTTCAATTTCTTTTACTACTTTTTCTACTGGGTAGTATCTTAAAGGCCTCAGAGTTACATCGCAAAACTTGCATCCACGTCCACAACCTCTCATTACCTCAATCATTCCATGCATACTCGGGTTGATTATAGTTGGGATTTCATCAACGCTGGGCTCGTTCCAATAATGAATGAATCTACCATGATATGTATTGCCCCCTCTTTCAAATTCTTTAATCTCAACTTTAAATGGATTCTTCTTAAACGGATTTGCTGTATCAAGCTCGTTATTTATCAAGGCATCAAAAAACTTTGCTCCTGCCCCATCAATTTCAGGACCTATACCTCCTAAATCACCCTCAACGATGCCGTATAATCCATATTCTTCTATTTTTGCAGGATCATAATTATACTGCCAGGTACCAGAAGCACCAGCAATTACCTTGGCTTTACTTCCATTTTTTTCCTTTGCCCTATTAATTTTCATATGTAGATCTCTGTTGTAAAATTCATCATATGATGTCTGCTTCCTGCCGTAAGTAAATGTCATAGTCACTGGTCCCATGCCAAGGGGATCCATTTCATATGTTCCTACAACTTCAGTTTCAGGACCAATGAATTTTTCCACGAAATCAGGATGGGCTACCACAACATCCTCCTTGCTATATCCATCTCGAATCAGAGAAGCTTCTACCTTTCTAAGGCCATAAGGTGCATAATCTGCAATACCGTTGTGTTGAGATATAGGATTACAGATAAAATCAAACAATAATCTTGGTGTGACTTGATTACGTAGTATTTTGTACAATAAAGTATCATGTGCCCTGTTAGGGTCAATAGCTGGTGCGCAACCGAAAAACGAAGCTAGTGAGATACCCCTATACGGTGACATGAGCGTGCGATCTGCTGTAAGAACGACCTTTGGGTGTTTCAAGAGTCCTTATACATACCTCAAAAACGTAGATTTTAAGTTTTCCAAATTCAAGGTATCAATTTAGAAACTCTTATTTTAATATTATTCTCAGAACATCGTTATCTTTCAAAACGTGATCCAATCCTACCTTTTGGGAACTAAATTTAACGCTGCTGCCCCAAACATAAGCATATTTGAAATCTTTTACAAAATTCCTGTGAATCTTTTGGCAAACATCCCTAATGGTGCAGTTTTGGTTCATAATAAGCGGTTCAT
>DAIRDV010000218.1:0-2322 GCA_036795955.1 Nitrososphaeraceae archaeon
TAGGGTCAATCTTTAATGCCATATCAAACCAGGAAATTGCCTCCTGATATTTTCCAAGATTAGATAACGCAATCCCTTTGTTGTTTAGAGCTTGTACAAAATTAGGGTCAATCTTTAATGCCATATCAAACCAGGAAATTGCCTCCTGATATTTTCCTAAACTGTTGAGTACCATTCCCTTTCCATTTAATGCCTCGACAGACCTGGAATCAAGTTTTAAGACTTGCTCATAATTTGTCATGGCCTTGGTATATTCTGATGTGTTAAGAAAATCGTTACCCTTTTGAATCATTTCAGAGATAGTAGAGGTGAAGTTTGTTTGGTTGTCCGCTGCGTCTGCGTATTGAACGTAGTGAATAATGTCACCAACTGAGAGTATCACAAATATCAAACTGGCTGCTATAGTACAGCTTAGAATACCATATACCAATGTCATAGGTTTTATTAGCATGGAAATTGATTTTTGATTCAACTTACCAACGCATTTGTATTACATCCTTACTCATAAATTATTTTCGTGGTAAAATCATTTATAATTAAAATAATGACGCGAGAACTCTTCAAGGTTTAATTATTATCTTTAAAATATGAATCAGTGGAATATGCCATTTATCTGTTTTTTAGTTGATTTTTAAAATTAATATTTTTTCTGCATCGAGATTTCTTGAATCGTTAAATCTTATGACGCTCATCAAATACATGTGGAGTTAAAGGAAGTGAATATTTAATCACACTAAAATTAATACCAAAGACTAAATTTGTTATTGTGATCTTCTTTTTTTCCTTTACCCTCTGCATATCTAATGTTAATGTGTCCTCTGCATTACAATATACAGACTATCTTAGCGAAAAGTATCAGATTGCATTCCAATATCCTTCAAATTGGACAATAGAGGAAAAATCAAATGAACTTGAAGATGGAACTGAGATAGAGGTATCTGATAATGAAATAGGAAATGGCAAAATAGGAATTCATTTCTATGACAATTTACTCGAAGACTTTGGTTCTACTGACTTTGATTTTGCACTCTCTGACTTTTACAAACATCGCATAACCGACGACCTGAAATTTGAATATAAAACAATACAACCGCCAACGCTTCTTGAGATAGATGGCCACAAGACAGGTTCATTCCACATTACATTTTCACAAAAAGATGAATTTGATCCAATAAGTGGTGAGGTACAGTATTGGATAACGTTTGTAGGAAAAAATGGTTATATGATTGAATTTCTGTCAATTCCAGAGAACTTTGACACTCCGGATAACTCTGAGATGCGTGATCGCTTTATTAGTTCGATAGACTTTTTGGGCCAACCTGATGGCATGGATGCAAGTGGCACAATTTCCAGTGTCGCTTTGTCAAAATAATTTACGATTTTATGAAATAAACATCACATGTTACTCAATGCTAGTACCTTCTTTCAAGGACCGGAAGACTGCAATACGGATCAAAAGTCTTACATACTTAAACCAAAAAAAAACTCATAAGCGATTTATTTGGCTTATTATTAAAAACAAAAAAGATATCGTAGATAACGATACTTCGTTACCCATTAATTTCTATTACTATGGAGTATTAGGTATTAATGCACTATCTCCGAATACATTATCATTGCCATTAGCCGGAGATGCAAGCACATTGCTGCAGATAAATTGATTGTTGTTGGTAGGATTATTCATGGAACCTATTTTTTCAAATTCATTTACTGCCTTACAGTTATTTTCCTGTATTATTTTGTGGTTCGTCACGTTACAGTTGTTGTCATCATTGTCTTCGCACTCATCCTTATCAGCAAATGCTGGTGCTACCTGCGATACTCCTGTCCCTGTTAGCACTGTCAACATTCCTGCAGACAATACTACAAGCATTAACACGCTTTTCGTGTTCAACATTTGTTATCGTGAAATGATACTAAACAAAATATAAGTAGATTGGGGAAGAACCAGTACTAAAAAAAGAACATACTTTTCTGTAGTACATTAAATCTGAATTTTTGAATAGGACATAATTCATATTAATTGCCTAGATATGAAACATCAGGGTAGACTCTAAATTAATCGATAGACTGCTTTTACTTTGGCCTTTCTGAGAACGGGAATTTCCAGTGGCCACAGGATTAAATCAGGTTCCAGTTGTCATAAGGAATGGATGCCTCGGTACTCATAACCGTCATGTATGTGGATGTTTATGGGATCAAATCTGACAAACTTGATTATGAATTATATGGCATACCCTATGGATAACCCACTTCACCTAGGTTGTTTCTGATCTCCTCGATATGATTCTCCATTATATACGAGACAGGTTTCCTCAAAAA
>DAIRDV010000219.1:0-2278 GCA_036795955.1 Nitrososphaeraceae archaeon
TTTCTAAGCAACCGTTCTAAGCGATATAGTTAAAGCTGTGGCTATAAAAAAACATGAGATGTTAGGACAACTCTTGGTAATCTTGTTTATGATTGCATCAGCACCAATTGCGTTTTATGATGTGTTAAAAGAGTGGTGGATTTTGCGGAATCGCTAACTTTCTCAATCCAATGATGCTTGTACTGATTCCAACATGATTCAGCATACTGAGTCCACAAAATAAAAGATTGGAAATATTCTTCCAAAGTGCATGCATCTTGATATTCCTAATCAAAAAGAACGGTTCTTAGAGCGAAATGCACCTTATCTGCCTGTCTTACATTTTATAGAGAATAGGGTAACACTGGAAGGTAAGAACCCAAAACCATAAGTTTGATGTAATAGGTTCTTAGACTCAAGTACGACTTATATGAAACTGCTGTGATAGTTTTCATTGTCAATAATATGAACAAGCAGCGTATTATGATACTATTATCTCTATTTTTATTGATGATGAGTACTACTACTCATCCTATTACGTTTGCACATCTTTCTCACACGCCACATTACAACGGTGGATCAAATAGAGATGGTATGGGAAAATATTATCCTTATATGGCCCTCGACCCGGAATATGCTGCGCCTAATCAACCTACTCAAATAACATTCAGTGTACAAGATTTTGATGGGAAGGATGTATACAATATTGAAACAATGGTCGAAATATATCAAGAAAGTACTGGTGACAGAGTAAAGGGATTTCCCTGGACCGTTCAAGATATTGGAGATTTCAGCCTTTATTACGTCTTTCCTTATCCAGGTTCATATGAAATAGTACTTAGTGTGGCAAATGATGACAGGATGGTGAATCATGATCAACTAGACCACCCTCGATCCATATTGTCGAGTATTGTTGATTGCGATTGTAAACGTGTGATTTTTAATGTTACTATTTCAGATTCCTGGGGACCGGTAAGAAACGCCCTTCTAGCAATTTCTATATTGATCCCAATATTGGTTCTCGGATCTGTGTTAGGTAAAACATATCTTAAGAGAAGAAAACAGAGATCCAATTCGGTACCGGAAAAAGAAACTCTAAAATACGTCATCATGTTAGTTGCTATTGCAGGTGGACTCGTCCATTTGGCGATTTTTCCCGAACATGGATCATTGCAAATCTACTATTCAATATTCCTGATGGCTGCAGCGGGAGCTCAAATTGCATATGGGATATTATACATCTTGATCAATTTCGCTGAAGATCCTTATATCGGTAACAAGTGGAATCTAATTTTGAGTGAATACAAGAAAAGGCTCGCATTGAATTTGTTTGGATTTATTGGAACTTCTGTTCTAATTGGACTATATGCCTATTCAGTGGTGGTTGCACCACCATTATCCCCGGACAACAAACCAGAAAATGTAGATATCGCAGGTATATTGGCCAAATCAGTCGAAATATTTTTGGTAATTGGAATAATATACCTGATGCGATGGGAAAGGAGAAAAATACGCGATATTCAAATCAACACAAAATCAAGTAAAAATTAAGAACTAAATATTATGTTCATATTATGCTGTGTTCAGTCATTTTCATTAATAAAAGAGTTCATACAAAATACAAATTTGACATATAGAAAAAACGGTTTTACATAACATGCAAATCTGCATTGTAGTACAGTTTCTACAACTAGGCTAGTTTTGGCAATATTTTCAAGATCTTTTCTATTAATTCAGCGTGGTTAGATGATATGTCCATAGAAACAAGAAGTAAATTGTCATCCATTGGAATGGTCAAGAGCTTTATTTTTTGCCTTTCTGAAAATGTATAAAGAACTTTACCAAAAACATTATCAAAATCACGTCTCAGTACGTTGTTAATGGCATAACCAAGATATAACCTAATTGAACCATCGTCTCTTTCTAGAGAGGATAATCCCTTTTTCATGTCGCCGGCAATCAATTTACCCATCTCGTCAATAATTCCAACAAATCTTATCTTCTCGTCAATATCAAAAATTCCGCTACATAATTTGCTCAAATTGCTCCGCATAAGACTTAGTCAAAACATTAGATATTATAAAGACATCTAGAATTATGCTAGCCATCATGGATAATAATAAAATTTGTCCAAGATAATCCTCGAAAATGTATTTGTGTTGGTGGTAAATTCTACTGTCCTGCTACATGATGAAATTCAGTTCTAAAGTGGCAAATGCTGGTCATTATTTAATGGGAGTTGTGATTACTAACTTGTCATGATAATAACTTAAAGCATTCTGGATAAAATTAATGAAGA
>DAIRDV010000220.1:0-2263 GCA_036795955.1 Nitrososphaeraceae archaeon
TAAATGATTTCTGTCGGCATATTCGTACCTTTGAATCAAAATGCCAAGATGAGTAGCATCAACGGTTTCTATAATTACCGTGTCACCAAATTTTACACCTGACGATTTGAACAAATCATCCAATTTACTATTATTATCACCAGCGGTCATTATTGGTACAATTTTGTATTAAATTCATATTATTAATAAATTGTCTTGTTCTTGAACACATGAGAATTTACAGGTTAGTTTGGCCACCTGATTAATAATTTAATTAATGACATGGTGGTAACAACATTATGATGTTTGATACACTTCATACGACTTTTATCCTTGTGATTAAAACTATCGGGAGATGTATTTGTTTCAGGTAACACATTTCATTCAAATAAGTTGAATGCAATTAAGAGCTGCATTTATCGAATGTCTCAAAATATTTCCATGATACTGATTGTCGGCGTTTTAGAAAGTGTAGTACTTGTGATAAAAAGGTAAATTGATTGAATCATGAAAAAATAGACGGTTGGGTTATTCCATTACAATCATTGTTAATGTAGACTTCACGCCATTCAATTTTCGAAGTTTCCACGTGATTGTCTCTTTCACTTTTTCCATTGTTTCTGACTCGACTTGAGCTACTATATCGTAAACTCCATAAACCTGATAAATCTCTTTGACACCATCAATACTCTTCAACTCGCTTACTATCGAATCTTCGCTACCTAATTCAGCATTCATTAGAACAAATGCCTTTGGCATAACAAGATGGATGTAAATGCTATATAAAAAGATGATGTAGATTCATCGAAAACTGTTTGCTTGGAAAATAAGGTAAGGACGAATTTTCCCCTATTCTGAAAAAGTGACTTGATGAGCCCAATAGATCAAGGTTCAAGTCTAGCCATTGTTCTTGGAAAGAGTACACATTCTTTAATATCCTCTATATTGGCCAGCCATCGGACTAATCGTTCAATACCTATTCCAAAGCCTCCGTGAGGTACAGAGCCATATTTTCTCAGGTCAAGATACCATGAATATGAATTCATGTCAAGTCCCTCCTTAGTAATCCTTGATTTCAACAGGTCAATTCTGTCTTCTCTCATACCACCGCTGCTCACTTCGCCAAATCCACCAGGCAATAGTAAATCGGTAGTTAACGCAATTCCATTTTCGTCTGGATCCTCCTTCACATAAAACGGTTTAACTTTTAGTGGATATCCATAAATGAATACAGGATTGATTCGATCCCTTGTTAATATTTTTTCAGAATCTATGTTCAAATCATCACCCCATTCGATTTTTCTGGTCGTCTCTCCGTCTTGAATTTTTATATCTTTTGAGCGAAGATCTTCAATGGCCTGGCTATAACTCAATTTATCAAACGGCTCTGTGATATTGTTCAAAGATTGTATATCACGACTCAAAAATTCCAGCTCTTCTTTTCTTAGCTTTATTAGATTTCGAACTAAAAATACAAGTAATTTTTCCTGGATGCTGAATAGATCAGTTATCGATATCCAAGGAGCTTCTGCCTCTAAATGTAAATATTCTGCAAGATGTCTAAGGGTCCTTGATTTTTCTGCCCTGAAGGAAGGACCTATCGTCCAGACGGATCCCAATGAAAAAATTAGGGCTTCCAGATACAACTGAGCACTTTGAGACAAAAATGCTTCGTCTTTGAAGTACTTCACGGGAAATAAAGTTGAACCACCTTCCACTGCACTTTTGACTAAAGTTGGTGCTGTGACTTCCATCCAGTCATTGTCTGCAAACCAATTCCGTACTACTTGGAGAATCGTTGCTCGTACCTTTGCAATGGTAATCATCTTCCTTGTACGTAGAGTCAAGTGTCTGTAATCCAATAACAATTCTGTACTTTGATATTCTGAAATCGGAAAGTCATTATTTGCTATACTATAAATTTTGACGTCATTTCCTCTTATCTCGTAGCCACCTTCTTTTGCCCGTTCGTCTTTGAATAGTATACCTTGAACTTCTAATGAAGATTCTATCGTAAGATCCGGTACCTTCGCACTTGGTATTACACATTGAATTATTCCTCCACGTTCGTCTCTGATAATTATGAATGACTTGTCTTTTTGTATCCGCAGCCTATGTACCCATCCCCTCACTCTGACTTCTTTACCAATAAATTCATAATTCTTAATTTCACTAATTCTGTGATACTTCAATTGTGTATTTACGACACTAACGATCTTTATAATGATATGGTACTGCCTTTTTACACAACTAATAAAATATGGTTCGCATTAAAAATGAATTT
>DAIRDV010000221.1:0-2256 GCA_036795955.1 Nitrososphaeraceae archaeon
CGTATATGAAGGGTAAAATAACAGTAGGTTAAATTATTAAGATCTTGTGTATAGTAACAATATGATATTTATTGAGTAAATCATATAATTGAATGCGTTTGTTATTGGCTCACCATATATTTGCGAGCAAAATTAAGTGAGAAATGTCTGAAATAATATTATCCATTACAGAAAAGAAAGTAGATTCTTTAATTCGTCTAACTAACGAGGAATTACCAAATGAATGTTGTTGTCTTCTATTGGGACACATATTGGATAACAATGAATATTGCGTAGAACAAGTGAAAAAAATGGAGAACAAGGCGCACTCTAAATATTCATTTCAAATGGATCCAGATGAATTGAAGGAAGTATATCAATGGGCATCCAATAACTCCCTAGATATCGTTGGAGTATTTCATTCACATATGGATGGATCTGTACCTTCGTCGACGGACTTGATTTTTATGAAATTGAATCCAGTAATATGGCTAATATACGAAGTATCTGGTTCGCGAACTCGAGCTTTTACCTTAGAACAAGATATCCTTAAAGAGGTAACAGTCAAGATATTTAGGGAGTAAGCCTGTCAGTGTCCCTTGGATAGAGAACAACTTCCCTGATGTTCGATGAATTAGTAAGGATCATCATGAGCCTATCAAAACCTAGGCCGCAGCCTGAGTGAGGAGGCATTCCCCATTCAAATGTTTTTAAGTGGTCAGAAAAACTTTTTGGGTTCAGTCCTTTTTCAAGTAATTTGTTTTTTAATTTTTCAGAACTGTGTTCTCTTGTACCTCCCGAAACTATTTCCAAATATCCATATTGCAAATCAAAGGATTTCGAAAGTTCAGGTTTATTGTCTTGTTCTAATATATAAAATGGCTTAAGTTTTGTTGGCCAATCAGTTATGAAATAAAATTTTGGGTAAATCTCACCCAGTTTTTTAAGGGCAGGATCAGAAAGGTCATCGCCAAATTCCAATTTTTCTCCTAAACCTTGTAAATCATCCAAACATTTTTGATAAGTAATCCTAGGAATCGTATTAACCATAATCGAAGACTCATTTTCAAAGTATTTCATTTCCTCGGGGTTATGGACAAATAGATCGTTTATTGTCGCAATAATTAATTCTTGCATTATGTCCATAATATCGACATAATCCAAGAATGCAGCTTCTAAATCCACGCTTATAAATTCTGAAAGATGTCTTACGGTATGTGAGGGTTCAGCCCTAAAATATGGCGATATTTCAAATATTCTTTCTAGTCCCAAGGTAAGCTGTTCCTTGTACAGCTGAGGACTTTGTGCCAAGTATGCTTTCTTTGAAAAATACTCAAAATCAAAAAGATCCGCACCGCCCTCAGTAGCACTTCCTATTATCTTGGGTGTATTGACTTCAATGAACATTTTTGAATAAAGGAATTTGCGAATAAGTGAGAGTACATGTGATCGGATTCTGAAAATATTTGAAATCCTAAAATTCCTCAAATCAAGGGCCCTGCAGTCCAGTCTATTATCCATTAGTGATTTTACTCTTCCCGTTGGATCGATAGGTAGTGGATTTGCAGCTTTCGATAAGATGCTTATTTTTTCTATCTTAACTTCTACTTTGAAATTTTGCGCCCTGGTCTCTTGTATGGTTCCCTTTGTAAGCATGACACTTTGTCTTGGGACTTCCCTTAACTCAGATAATATATCTCCAACAACTACTCCCTGAAAATTTCCAGTCATATCTCTAATAGTAACAAAACCGATTTTTCCCATATCTCTAAAATCTTCAAGCCAGCCAATTAGACTTACATTTTTTCCAATGTGGTCCTTGTTTAGTGTTGATGCAAATATTCTGTCCTTGACGTCGTCGTATAGCATGGTATCACTTTCCTGCGATCTCTACGACAAGTTCTATTTTTCTTACCGCATTTACAATTCTTTTTATCTTCTCTATTATGCTAATGGATTTTTCATAATCTTTACTCTCTATGGTAACCTGTGTCACTTGATTTCCATCGGGAAGCCAGATCATATTGGTTTTCAAGATATGTATTGGAAAGAAAAGATTTTCTAGAAACCTTCTTATCGAACTATTTCCTTCGACAAACCATACTTTTCCTTTAAATTCTTCTTCGATAGAACTTACAAGTTTATCATTTGAGGTTATGTAACTTACATTCGAGTCCTTCAAGATTAGTACATAATCTTCATCTATTTTTTGAGATCCAATTAAGTTCAGTTTATCAATATCTTGGTTCTTATTTGAAAGTTTGATAAGTTTGATGG
>DAIRDV010000222.1:0-2244 GCA_036795955.1 Nitrososphaeraceae archaeon
GGTTCTTTAAGGGCACTATCAGGATACAATGGGATAGAGGTCATAGTCGTGCTTGTCGGGGATTCCAAAAATATAAAGACTGAGGAAACAACTGTGAACTGGTCGATAATAAGAAAAATGAAGTCAATAAAAATCATTGAAGGAAATGATGTATTAGAATTGGCAAAAAAGGAATTGTCAAATTCAGACATAATTATTGATGGGATTTTTGGTACAGGAATAAAAGGTGAAATAAGGGATCCTTTTTCGACTGCGATTGATTTAATTAACGATTCTAATGCATATGTTGTTTCCGTTGATATCCCTTCCGGTCTCAATCCAAATGATGGAAGTTTTCATGAAAAATGCGTCAAAGCTGATGCTACCGTTACCTTTCATCGAATCAAAACTGGTTTAATTAGAAGCAAAGAATACACAGGCGAGGTTCATCTAGAGAAAATTGGGATACCGAGTGAATCAGAGCAAGGAGTATTGTTATGAAAATTTTTCAGATTCCGGTTGGGAATATGCAGAATTTTTCTTATATTATTTTTGATGAGAAAAATAAAATCGGTGCCATTATTGATCCCTCATGGGATCTTGAAAAGATTCTGGAATTTTTGGATAAAAACAAGATTTCTGTAAAGTATATAATAAATACACATACACATTTTGATCATGTTCTAGGGAATGATCAGATTGCCGAAATTACTGGGGCTAAAACAATCCAACATGAAAAGTCAACTATTAGAAATGATAATTCGGTTCATGATGGAGATACTATTAGAGTCGGAGAAGTGCAGCTAGAGGTTTTGTACACCCCAGGTCATTCTGAAGATAGCATGTGCCTTATCGTGAATAAAGAAGCCATCATTACAGGTGATACTCTCTTTGTGGGTAACATTGGCAGAGTTGATCTTCCGGGAAGCAATGCTAACAAGATGTACGATAGCCTATATAAAGTGGCAAATTTAGATGGTTCATTGGTAGTATATCCTGGTCACAATTACGGTATCACACCAACATCAACAATTCGCAATGAAAGGACCAACAATCCTATGTTAAAATTCAAGACGAAAGAAGACTTCTTAAAATATATGGTTAATGAGGGTTAATGTATGTCTGATTTATTTGAAATAACTTGTTCTCAAAAAAACAACATAACTGAAACTTTTCGTACCAGAAATCCTATTTTTGTGTGTGTTATCTCATATACAGAGACCAGTCAGATTCCGGGTATAACTTTCGCAGGAGCTAATCCAGATTTAATTAAATATACTCCTGCAGCAGATTCCGAATTTCTGTATCACGGGAAATGCTATTCGATTTCAGGAGTGCCTGCAACTCCGGATGGAATTCCAACACCAGCACTGATAACTAGAACAGCGCTTCAAATGGGCAAAATACCCTGCCTAGTAGTGGATTCTGGATCTAAAATTAAACCCAAGATTCCACATATTTCATTTGGGATTTCCCATGGCAAAAATATTCAACATGAACCTGCGTTAGAACTAATTGAAACTCATCAGGCTTTCGAATATGGAAAATTACTAGGACAGCAATTGTCAATGTCAAATGATTTGGTGGTGGTGGGTGAAAGTATTCCAGGTGGAACAACTACTGGGCTGGGCGTATTGACTGGCCTCGGAATTGACGCAAATTATAAAATGAGTAGCAGTATGCCAGTAAACCCACATGACTTGAAAATACATGTTGTTAAGCAAGCAATAATAAATCAAAAAATCTCAGGATTGCAAGATCCATTCAAAATAATATCATCACTGGGTGACCCCATGATACCAGCAGTAGCTGGAATTGCAACCGGTGTCACACAATCAGGTTCCAAGATGCTTCTCGCGGGAGGAACACAGATGGCTGCAGTCCTTGCGTTCATGCACTCCATGAAGCTGACATTAAAAAATATATGCCTAGGAACAACCTCATATGTTACTGATGATGAGAATTCAGACTTGGAATTTCTTGTAAAAACAATTTATCCTGACATTCCCATAATGTCTGTTAATCCAGGTTTAGATAGGTCAACCAAAAATGGCCTAATAATGTACGACAGGGGTGTTGTAAAGGAAGGAGTAGGCTCTGGAGGCGCCCTTATCACCTTGCTATTGAAATCTAACGGATCTCTAGATAAGAATAATTTTTTGAGAAACATTGAAAATGAATATGAAAGAAGTATCGAAAAACTTATAGTCTGAATGTATTTGATTTAACAGTCGATAATAAGGACTGATTATTTTACAGTGACAG
>DAIRDV010000223.1:0-2244 GCA_036795955.1 Nitrososphaeraceae archaeon
CCATCGCGTATTAACATTCTGATCAATTGCATGGGATGGAAGGTTTATTGAATCAGATCCACTCGCGG
Organism: Nitrososphaeraceae archaeon; assembly: GCA_036795955.1. Lineage (GTDB taxonomy): Archaea > Thermoproteota > Nitrososphaeria > Nitrososphaerales > Nitrososphaeraceae > TA-21. The sequence continues at coordinate 69 of DAIRDV010000223.1, forward strand.
TGATCCCATTGAGTGGAAGCTTTGAACATGTATTGGATGAGGTAAACGGATCAGATTGCCCGTATAGTTGAGAATGTTGGACAAGAAAACTTGAAAAAATAAGAATCAGGAATGTAACAATGGAAATACCGTATTTCGAATGAATGCTCCTCCTTACATAAGAAGAAGCGGATTTGATTAGATTAATCACGTTTATTTGATTGGAATGCGATATAACTACATACTATTTAATTTTTATTGACTGAATATTTCGTTTTTTCGATTTTCATAGGACTTTGGTTATGCTCGGTCATTTAGATTATTGAGATAAGGTGACCACAGGAGATTCTAATTTGGCAAGCCAATTTACCAGTAGGCACTCTCACTAGATTCGGATGTAGAATTTATTTTTTCAATAGTGAGATATTCTCTTATGCCTTCAAGATTCCTAAATAGACCCTCAGGAGCAAATAAAGCTGGAGCTTTAGTCGTGGGTAGATCCACACAGCATTCCTCTTCAAATCGCCTTACATGGTATTCAACAAATTCAATTTGATTGTCTTCTAGGAGATTTCTTGCAATTTTTGAATTCTCAGTGTCATCGATTAGTAGCACGGGTTTGCGAATAGCCATATCCTAATTATCAAATTAGATAAATTTAATTCCAATTTTTGAGTAGTAACTTGAATAGTTCTGCAAGAAAATTATGTCTCAGTAAAGAATTTAGAAGATATATCCGAATTTACAATATTGACTGCAATTCTTAACCTGAAATTCCCCTTCGAACTAAAGGACGATCAATTGAAGGCAGTCAACGCATGGTTGGATAATAATTTTAAAGGCTCAATAATCTATAGCACCGGCACCGGAAAAACTGAAATTGCTTTTGAATGCGCGCGCAGACTGGCGCATATGAGATTTGCCAAAGACACTTCTAGAACTGAAAAATATGGCAATTCAAATGAGGAATTTAGAATTTTGTTTCTAGTACCAAGAATTGTTCTGATAGAACAGAACGTGAATCGCCTGGTTAGTTATGGCTTGCCAAGAGAATCAATTGGAATGTTTTTTGGAGAGCAGAAGGATATTAAAGAGATTACCATTGGCACATATCAGAGTACCATAAATCACTTACAATTGCTAAGGGATTGTGATATGTTAATTCTTGATGAAATTCATCTTCTAAGTGACACTGCTAAAGAATTTAGCAAGATATTTGACACCTTAAATGATTATCCAACTAAACCTGTATTAGGACTAACCGCTACCATAAACGAGAATGATCCAAGGTATAATACAATAATTAGAGCATTGCCGCCCGTCAAGAAGTACATGATCAAAGATGCAGTCACAGATGGGAGACTTGCCAAACCGCAAGTGATTCCTATCCCTGTAAGTTTTACGGAACCTGAAAAAAGAATCTATATAGAAACTACCAAAAAGATATCATTTCTCTCGAGGAAACTCGGGGCATATGATCCAAAAAAAATTTCAAATCTATTATTCAAGGGAGGATCTAATGCAAACTTGGCGAAACTGTGGTTTGCCAACGTCAGAAAAAGGAAAGATTTACTCAGCTCGGCCGATAACAAGTTATCATCTGCAGCAAACATTGTCAGAAAACACCCATCAGAGCCTATTATGATATTTAGTGAGACAATTGATTCAATATTGAAGCTCGAGAAAAAATTAGAGTCATATGGAATACCATCTAGATCAATTCATAATAAGATACCTATTGCTCAAAGAAAAAAAATTTTAGAAGAATGGGGAAAAGAATACTTTCCATTGCTATCTGTTCACACCTTAGAAATAGGATATGACATACCTGATGTCAGAATTGCTGTAATAATTTCAAATAGTTCAAATTTTAATCAGATTGCTCAAAGAATTGGTAGAGTTATAAGAAAAACTATAAGGAAAAACTATGCATTGATTTATGTTATTTATATCAGAGATTCCAAAGACAGTAGTACCCTTAGAATGGTAAAGTCAACAGTAGATTTTTCAGACAGGGATAACCAGCTGAAGTTGACATCATTTACACAATCCGAGCTGAGATTTTAGCTTGTCATGTTTCTTTGTCTTCTTTTACTCGTTAACGTTTCTGAAGTACCACTAGAGACAATTTCAATTAGTTTTGCTTGTTGATTGTCATTTTTTGGCCTCAATAACCTACCCAATCTTTGTACAAACT
>DAIRDV010000224.1:0-2239 GCA_036795955.1 Nitrososphaeraceae archaeon
CATAGTTATTATCTCGATTTATTAGATATAAATATTACAAACAGTTAAGGTCATGCATTCTTTGTATCTTCCAATTCTTTGATAAGCCACTTTTGCCGTTCGCTAAGTTTAGTAGGAATGTCAAGTCTAATTTTGACAATCTGGTCTCCTCTTGATTGCCTACCATGAACAGGCAGTCCTTTTCCCCTTAGATTAAAAATCGAATCTACCTGAGAGCCTGGCGGGATCTTTAACTTTTCGCCTCCATGAAGCGTAGGTATTATAATTTCTGTTCCTAATACTAGGTCTGTATACTTTAGATTCAAAGTGTAGAGCAAATGACCTTCTTCAAGTCTCTGAAAAGTTTGATGTGGTTTGATATGGATTCTAATGTAGAGATCTCCTGGAGCACCTTTTTCGTAAGAAATGCCTCTGCCGCTTAATTGTAGTGTCATGCCGTCCTCTACACCAGGCGGAATCTCTACCTGTATTTTTTTTCTAGCTGGAACATTGCCTGATGCCTTACAATTCTTACATGGTTTTTCAATTATTTCTCCCATTCCTCTACATGTTCTACAAGTCTCGACAGTAACAAAAGTTGAAAACCTATTTTCATTGACGATCCTTTTCGTTTGTCCAAGCCCATTGCATCCCATACATTTTTTACGTTTCGTACCAGGATAACAACCAGTTCCATTACACTCTGAACACTTTTCCAATGATGGGACTTCAATCGTCTCCTTCCTTCCTGTTACTATATCTTCCAGTGTGAGAGACAAATCAATAACTGTGTCCTCCCCTCTATTACTTCTTCCAAAATTAAAACCAAATCCGAATGGATCACCTCTATTTCTGGCTGAAAATCCTCCTCCAAATAGTTGCTCAAAAATATCTTTGATCCCACCAAATCCTATATCTCTGAATATCTCGTCAAAATTAGACTCGGATCCTCTGAAAACTCCTTCCGATCCTACATGACCATATTTATCATATTTTTTTCTCTTGTCGTCATCCGACAAAACAGCATAAGCTTCTGAAATTTCTTTAAATTTTTCTTCAGCGTCTGAGCTCTTGTTCCTGTCAGGATGGTATTGGAGTGCTAATTTTCTATATTTGCCTTTGATTTCATCTTTAGTAGCGTTCCGATCTACATTCAATACCTCGTAATAGTCACGCTTTGAACTCATGGTAAGAAACCATCGACTAGAAATAATGGATACATTTCAGGTTTGCCTTTGTAGCATTTTGTTATTGCTGGGGATTAGATTGGTTTGCACTTTCCGAAGCCGCATTTGCACTTTCCGAAGCCGCATTTGCACTTTCCGAAGCCGCATTTGCACTTTCCGAATTCTGCGAGGACGCTTGCTGCGATGCAGCTGCACCAGCCGATCTATATACTTCGGTACTTATTTCACCTACTATATTTTTTAGAGTTTCCGTTTTCTTCTTAACTTCTTCAATATTGTTTGATGATATAGCTTCTCTCAAATCCTTAATCGCATTGTTAACTTTTTCAACTTGTTCAGGTTTAATTTTATCTTTTAGATCTTGCTGAGATAATTTTTCTGCAGTATAAATCAGGTTATCTGCTTCGTTTTTCACTTCTGCTTGTTCCTTCTTTTGTTTATCTTGTTCTGCAAATTGTTCTGACTCTTTCTTGAGTCTTTCAATATCATCCTTTGATAACTTTGTATTTGCAGAAATTGTTATTTTTGATTCTTTTGAAGTGGCAAGGTCCTTTGCAGTAACATTAAGAATCCCATTTGCGTCTATGTCAAAGGTAACTTCTACTTGGGGAATTCCTCTGGGTGCCGGCGGTATTCCTGATAAATTAAACATACCAAGAGAAACGCAATCGGACGCCATTGATCTTTCACCTTGAACAACGTGTACAGTTACTGCGTTCTGGTAGTCCGCGGCAGTAGTAAAGATTTTACTTTTCTTCGTAGGTATTGTAGTGTTCCTATCAATAAGTGGTTCTTTTAGGCCCCCGAGTACTTCAACTCCAAGAGTGAGAGGTGTGACATCCACAAGCAGAATATCGGTGGTTACGTCCCCTGCTATTATTGCTCCTTGAATTGCTGCCCCCATCGCTACTGCTTCCATTGGATCAATGCCTCTTTCGGGTTCCTTACCCATTACATTTGAAATGAATTGTCTAAAAATCTTCAGTATTGGAGAAAATACCAAAATCAAAATACTTACAAAAACAACCGCAAAAATACCAATAAAATTAAACATACAAAACGCGAATGTTATA
>DAIRDV010000225.1:0-2212 GCA_036795955.1 Nitrososphaeraceae archaeon
TAATAAAGTTTGCAACTTGAATACGACTGGATTTTTTTCATTATTTCTAGTTTTGATATTGACGTTTGGATTTGTGACGCAAATTGATACTGGGTACATATGGGGTCAAGCCTTGGACTCAAAAATTAACAATGGCACAGATACCACCAGATATACAAATAATACAGTATTATTAGATAATATATCCAAATTTCAATCACCTGTTTTACCGGATCTAAAAAACTTCTCCATTAAGACTATAACTTATACTCCAAAATTTCTTTGCGGTAATGTATCTTCTAATGAAGGGCCTGTAAGACCAGGGCATTATGATACTGACGTAAGCATTCTCAACAAACAAGATTATCCGATCAAAATATTTTGGAATGTCATACCTAATGATGGAAATTCTTCGAACTCAATTATTAAGGTCCTTGATCCTGAAAGCTCTTCGGGCATAACATGCAAAGACATTCTTCCATTAGTTACCATTAGGCAGAACTTATTAGAAGGATTTGTATTATTATCTTTACCTATTAATGATGAAATGATTAGTGCATTCCCTGATCCTAATAATCCTCAAGTATCAATCTTGAGATCAGTTAATGAACAGCAAACAAATCTTATTGACGTGCAAGTATTCTATACGGCAAATGCATTGCCCCAACTTCCCAGTGAAATGCTTTTTAGTAAAATCGATTTTAGAATATTAAATGATTCAAGTGGAAAAATACCCAAGGCATTATTGGGGAAGGTATTAGAAGTTTCATTAGTTTCTAGTACTAATCAAATTTACGATCAAATATCTCGTGTAAATTCTGTATTAAAGGAAAGATTTAGCTTATCTGATTCTGAAATCAACGCCATTAGTATCAAAATAGAAGATTCTAGTATAGACGCGCTTTATCCTCCCGATGACCATGCCATATCATCTTCGCGTCTAAGTCCGAACATATACCTCAAGTAAAATTTGAATTATTTATTTATGTAATCTACTGCAAATTAGATAATTTGATGTAAATTCAATTCACACCGAAGATATTACGAAAAACATCATATCTTTAGAGCTCTAGTTATCATTATTAATTCAGGTCCAGTCGTTAAACTTCCAACTATTGCTGATTTGAAATTCGCTATGATTCCCGATGATAGAAACGGCGAACCGCCATTGATGGTCGCTGGTTCTGCTTCGACTTGTAGTGCTTCTGCTATGCTCTTAATTTCTCTATCATTGGCGTTTGGATGAACAATAGCCCCAGAATTAGTAGTCACCACCAATGATCCAACCTGGACGTAGCCGCTTATGGACATTATTTGAATAGGAACGTCCAAAACATCTCTAATACTTTGATGTACTTCACCATCAAATAAATTTGAAACTATTGCACCCTTATCGTTAGCTAGAATTAAGTTTCCAATTGCAGTAAACTTACTTTGTAGTCGCTCTACATTCAATCCAGTCTGCCTAAGGATTTGAATCTCTTCATCTGAAGCTGTAGATGGTAATAACATTCCATTGTTATTCATGACGGTCATGGGTCCAATCAATCTAGTCCCTGCGATTGAAACATGAATTATTTTTTTTACATTTAGATATTCTTTGAGCTTTTTAGTTTTCGTATCTGCAAATCCAAATGGAATTAGAAGTGTGTTATCATTTGCTCGTAGAAATAGACCCACATTTGGGCTTCTGTAGACATCATATTTGTGGATCACGAGGTGGTTAACTTCTCCACTTTTTGAACATCAAAAGACAATATTTTTTCTTATGGACGACTAAAATAAGAAACTATCTATTTTGTTGTCTTTCAAATATCTAAACTCAAACAGCTATTGCTACTATCTTGTTTTTAGTTGTCAACCTTCACAATGCATTACTGCGAAGAAAAAATTGAAGGAGATTTATCCCGACATACAAGAGCTAAATCCACATTCAATACACATATTGCAGCCTTCGGTTATTATCAACCTTGAATTACAGGAAGGACATGATTCGTGCTCTTCGTAGTCATTAGGCGATGTATTCATGTTCATTTTTAGTTTGGATTGAGATACATTTACTGTAGTTTCAGAAGCTTCAATTTCTTCTGTATCTTTGAACACTTTTTCGACTTGGCTCATAACATAATCTTGCTTAATGTTACTATGAATATGGTCAACCACATGGGTGCTTGGCTTTACAATGAATTTTTTCTCTTTGTCGTTTCCGGTAATGTGTAGCACTTGTTCGTGC
>DAIRDV010000226.1:0-2185 GCA_036795955.1 Nitrososphaeraceae archaeon
GAATCAATCTTGAATTTTCTAAAAGAACATACGAAATCTAAAATAAATCCTAAAATAGTAATCTCTAGTAAAGCAGAGGCAGAAGGTCTTCAGAAAGCTTCAAAATTTGAAATTCCAACAAGTATTATTTCCAGCAATTCAAAAGGATGGGATTATGATAAGGAAATAGTAAGAATATTGGAAGAACATGATGTGTATCCTGATAACGGACTTGTGTGTTTGGCTGGTTATATGCGTCTGCTGAGTCCAGAGTTTGTGAGAAAATACAAAATGAAAATATTGAATATCCACCCTTCGCTTTTACCTTCATTTCCTGGTCTTAATTCCCAAAAAAAAGCCCTCGATTATGGAGTGAAAATTACAGGATGTACTGTTCATTTTGTTGACGAGGGATTAGATTCAGGTCCAATTATTGCGCAAAAATATGTTGCGGTGTTAGACGGCGATACATACGAGTCATTGTCGGATAGGATACTAGAGCAGGAGCATATTCTATATCCTTATTGCGTGAACCTTTTTGCTGAAAAGAGTTTAATTGTTCAAGGCAGAAGGGTAATTGTTAGCGGACAGTAAATACAAACCAGTCATTAAAAGATAGTAAAGCAAAAAAATAACTTTGTCAACTTTTAGAATATTTCCGACAACTTATAGACGGTAACCTAGTATCTCAAAAAGTAAAACTAAGAATCAGAGACGAGGTTTCAGACTTAGTTAACAGTGGTATTCAGCCATGCTTGGCTACAATTTTAGTTGGCGATAATCAGGCATCTGCAACATACGTCAAAAATAAACAGACCGCAGCGAACATTGCCGGGATACTAACTAGAGATTTTAGACTTTCAAAAGATGTATCTCAAAACGAGCTTGTAAGCATTATAGAAGAATTAAATCATGATGACAAAGTACATGGAATACTAGTACAACTTCCATTGCCACCTCAGATTGAAACTTCCATTACCAATAGGGTAAACCCTGAAAAGGACGTCGATGGTTTGACATCGCATAATTTGGGTTTATTATTGAAAGGTGTTCCAAAACTAGTCCCTTGCACCCCCTTAGGCATCATAGAGCTTTTAGATTTTTACCATATAGATGTTAAAGGGATGGATGTAGCTATTTTAAACAGAAGTAATCTTGTTGGAAAACCATTGGGGATCCTACTCATGAATAGAGATGCAACAGTAACGTTTTTCCATTCAAAATCAAAAAATATCGAGCATAAATTAAGAAATTTTGATTGCATCATTACCGCTGTAGGGGATCGCCAGAAATTTATTCTTCAAAAAGAAATGATCAAAGAAGGTGCCATAATTTTTGATGTTGGTATTTCCAGAGCTAATGGAAAAATCAAAGGCGATGTGGATTTTGAGTCAGTTTCAGGAAAAGCAGCATACATTACCCCCGTTCCTGGTGGAGTCGGACCTATGACTGTTACAATGCTATTGAAAAATACTGTATTAGCAGCCAATCTCATCCATAAAATTACCAAACAATAGTACTATGAAATTAGATAATGAAGAAAAGTCGCTTTTGAGAAAAGAGGTTCTTCGCAAGAGAAACTCTATGAACCGCTCTGAAGTATCCACGAAGAGCAATGTAATTCAGCGAAAGCTAATTGAAAGCCCCGTATTTAATCAATCAAAATCAGTGGGACTTTATCTTGCCATTGGTTCAGAAGTTCAAACCCGGGAAATTATCAATTATTCTTTAGATCTAGGAAAGACTGTGTTGTTACCTCGTATAATGTCAAACAATCTACGATTTTATGTAGTAAATAAAGAGGATTTGGAAACAAATTCGTTTGATGTTAATATGTTTGGTATCAAAGAACCTAGAATAAACAACAAGTCTGAAGATTACATTGATTTAATGATCATTCCAGGTATTGTTTTTGATATTTATGGATCAAGGATTGGTTATGGATATGGTTATTATGACAAGTACTTGACTAGTAACGAATTTTCAAAAAGTGTTGGACTAGCATACGATTTTCAATTAATTAAAAAACCCATTCCAACTCTTCCACATGATAGAAAAATAGATATCTTAATTACTGAAAGTGGATTTCATGTATTTGATACCTTTTGAAGCAATATCCTTTCTAAAATATTCTTCATTATTTCCCCAGTGAATTTGAGATGCTGTTAAATACGCTTCGTTCTTGGCTGTTTCAAGGGTGTCACCA
>DAIRDV010000227.1:0-2182 GCA_036795955.1 Nitrososphaeraceae archaeon
TAAACTGTAGGCTCTGCTAGTGCGCACATCTCCATACTATATTCCGACTCTATTCAGTACAACCATTGCATTACTTAGAATCACTACAGTTTTTATTTGAACTTATTTGTTTGGTTTGTGACGAGAAGTGCACTTACTTATCAGAATGGTATCTGACAAAGGTTTTTGTATGCTTTGGTGTGATTTGAAACTATGTATAATATTTGGCTTCGAAGTAATTTATGGAGTTCCTAAAAACCGGTAGCTTGCTGATAATCAACGAACCAATCGAACTTCCCTTCACGCATTTGGTTGAAAGATCAATATAAAATAATTGTCCTATTTCGGGACTATTGAAATGAATAACAAAGGGCTATTGACAATATGTTATTTCATTTTTATATTTGTACAATACCTTTCTACGATCACCCGTCCTTAAAAAGTTAAACCGTATGCTATGTCTTCGACGAACCCAAGCCTTGCGCTAATAACAGCAGTTGACAAGAGATCGAACCTATCACGTAAAGAACTCTTCAAAGAATATATAGAGCCTGAGATTCCTGTTATTTTAACGGATGCGACCAAAGATTGGGAGGCAATCGGAAAATTGACGCCCCAATTTTTTAAGCAGAATTATCCAGATCTTTCGAAAACAATTGATGGAGTTACCTATAAAATGTCCGACTTTATTGACTTAATGTTGGCATCCACCCCTGAAAAAGTTGCACCGTACCCTTTTAACTTTAATGTAGAGCGCTATTTCCCTGAATTACTTTCGCTCATGCAGCCTGAAATTTTGTATGCAAAGTCAGACAGGGTTAATCACAAATTGATACCAAAATTCATGTTTGGCAATACACATCGGTATGAAATTTTTTTGGGTGGAAATGGTGCAAGATGGTACATGTTGCATATTGATGCCTTATGTTTACATACACAAATCACACAATTATACGGCGCAAAAACTTTTTTTCTTTATTCCCCCGATCAAACTCCTTTTCTGTATCCTGATCCCAATCAAACTAAACAATCCCGGGTGAATATGTTTGCGCCAGACTACGACAAATTTCCTTTGTTCAAGCAAGCAAAATGTATTAAAGTAACCGTAAACGAGGGAGAAACGATTTTGTTTCCAAGAGGCTGGTGGCATACAACTGAAATGCACGGGCCTTGCATTTCGCTAGGCAGAGTTCAGCTAAATGCTGCAAACTGGGAAGCATTCTGTAAGGACAATTACACCAGTTGGAAAGAACGGAAAAAGAAAATGAGGGCTCCTGTATATATATACTCTAAATTGTTAGGCAATATCATGAACTTGCAGGAAAATTTAAACTGGAAATAATCTACAATTACTGAACGTGAAGCCCTTAAAAAATTTTGTCAAAACTCTTTTACGAGTTGATGCCAGGACAGGAGTAACTCCTTTAAATAACATGACATTCGTTGGGTCCAAACCTCATGGGTATTGGATTCCTGCGAACTTCCTTGACCAAAATTCCATTTGTTATTGTGTCGGTGCGGGGGATGACATTTCATTCGATACTGAGCTAAAAGTGTTGTATGATTCGAAAATATTTATTTTCGACCCGACCCCGGCCAGTAAGCTTCACTTTAATACAATAAAAGAAATCAGCAGGCAAAATCAAATGATGCCTTCTGTCAGCCAGGATGATACGTTTACATATAGGATCAGCTTTAAACAGATGGAAGATTTACATTTCATTTCTGTTGGTGTATGGTCTGAAAAAACTGTTTTAAAGTTTTTTGATCCGGGAATAGAAAATTACGTTTCACACTCCGCCTATCTTTTCAAGGACTCTAAGAACACAGCAGAGTTTCCCGTAGACACATTGAAGAATTTCATGAGTACTTTTCATCATAGTACAATTGATATTCTAAAACTTGAAATTGAAGGTGCAGAATATGAAGTATTGGACAATTTAATCAGAGATCGTCTTGATATAAAAGTAATATTGGTTGAATTCGATGAAATCTTTCATAAAAAGGGCATATCACATTTTTTCAGAATTAAAAAATATTATAAACGATTGAAAAAAGCGGGATATGTGCTTGTTCATTCCACAGAAATGTTCAAGCGAACATTTATCCGAAAAGACGTATATGGTGCCTTAAAAGCTAAAGACAATTAGCACCTCCTGGCATTCGCAATCACTTATTTTTAAAAAAATCAGACAAATACTTT
>DAIRDV010000228.1:0-2153 GCA_036795955.1 Nitrososphaeraceae archaeon
AAGGCTATTGAAATAAAATTTACTGGGCTAGAAGAAGCTAAAATCCCATCAAAAGTAAAAATGTTTATCTTGTTGTCCGATTGAAAGTTGGAAACGAAATAAGGACCACTAGCCCTGAATATAAATAACTCAATTTGACCAGGGGTATCTACAACCACAAAGTCTGGATTCAGCCCAAAAACCTCCTCCTGAATTTCGTCAAGTTTAGTAGCTATCAAGTCAGCGGCCATAATTAAAGCGCCATTTGGTCCTAGATTGTGTTCAGACATTAATTTGGAGATATCAATATAGTTTCTCACATCAACATCAGGCTCATATGGCAAAGAAAGCACACCCGGATCTAGATTCAATGAGATTGGATAGAAATTATTATCCCTATACCATTGAATTATTTTTGATGTAAGAAGTGATTTTCCAGATCCTGCCGTGCCGGTGACAAAAATTGATTCCAAATATATTTGAAAAACAAAGGGCTGAATATATTAATTCTATTGATTATTATATGACTAGATACCATTTTCCATTGACCGGAGTTGAAATGGAGAGTTATTGCGGTTGCAGTAAGCCTTATTCCATTTCTATTGCTATTTTCCTTTACCCCAGTTTCACCAGCTGATGTGTTTTCGGTAGGAGCAGTACCATTTTTGCTTTCAGTGTCTGCTGTTATGGTTCGAATCCTATTGCAGGCATACAGGTTTAGATATTTTATCAACCACTTCATAGGCCCCAATTATAGCACAACGCTCAAGACCATGAATGCGAGGATAGCCGGTGAATTTGTTACCCAGACAACTCCCTCATTTATTGGCGGTGAAATAGTAAGAATTGCATGGCTAATAAAGAATGGAGTATCGGCAGGGAGGGCTGCGTGGGTAGCCACAGCAGAAATAATTGCTGACGTTTTTGTAGGAAGTATTTTGGCATTCATTGCAGGAACCGTGGCTATCATTAGTGGAGGTTCTTTTATTGGTATTCTCGTTATACTCGTTGCGATACCAACATTTGCATTTTGGTTTGCAGTAGTTGTATTATCTGCAAATAGGAATATTCAGTTACCAAATTTTGCTATTAAATTGCTTAAAAGATTCTTATCAAAAGAAAGATCACAACGCCTAATAAATTCTACAAATATCGCTTTGGCGGATTTGTGCAAAATGAGCAGAGAAAATTTCACCTCATTTAATTCGGTGAAAGTACTATCAGTTGGAATGGCAATAACATTCGTGGCCTTTATTTTTCAAGGGATTTCATTTTTAGTACTGGCGCAAGCAGTTGGTCAACATGTTGGATTTTTTCAATCATTTATGTCCACATCCGCGTCCACTGCACTATCAACTCTACCGATTACCATTGGAGGATCAGGTTTAGCAGAATTAGGCGTATGGGCCTACATTACGAATATTAGTTCCATTCCTAATTTAGCTGATGTTTTGAATTCGTCTCAATTATCCGTAATCATAGCATGGAGAATTGCTACATACCATGTACCCTTGATCATAATGTGGATAGCTCTTATGAGGATTACAATTGGTAAGGATTCCATTGCAAATCAAATCAAGTCTAAGAATTGGGACAATAGCTAGTAAGTGCCCAGAAAATGATGATGTGCTAATGTAATTGAGGTTCTAAGTAATGAATAAATTAAAAGGGAAAACAGTCGTTATCACCGGAGCTTCATCTGGTATAGGGAGATCAACAGTATTTGAATTTATCAAACAACAAGTAAAATCTATTGTACTTGTTTCTAGGAATAAAGAGCGTTTGTCAGAAGTTGCATCAGAAATTAATGGAAAATGCGAGTCAATGGTTGTAGCATGCGACGTATCGAATAAAACCGAGGTCCTAAGAATGGCAAAGGATGTACTTTCAGTTCATGATGTTGACATACTGGTAAATAATGCAGGAATCGGAATTTTAGGAAATGTAAATAATCAGTCAATAGAAGATATGGAATCAGTTACCAAAACAAATTACTTTGGAATGATCTATTGCACAAAGGCATTTCTAGGTCCTATGATAAGTCGGAAAAATGGGCACATCGTAAATGTCGCGTCACTGGCTGCAAGTTTTGGTATACCTGGGTTAGCTGCATATTGCGGATCAAAATTTGCAATGTTGGGTTTTTCTGAATCCCTACAGCATGAATTGCATGG
>DAIRDV010000229.1:0-2140 GCA_036795955.1 Nitrososphaeraceae archaeon
TCAAGTATAGATAGAATAATCCAGACAACAAATGATTGGATTTTCAAATACGCTGACACAATTAAGAAGGTAGACATTATCATGAATGACGGCATTAATAAAATGGCAGAAAATACGGCAGGATATCCATTTGAATTCAAGGTTTTTGTAAATAACATGAGCCGATATACTATCCATCCCATTGGTGAGGTTCAACTAAATGTGATAGTAAATCCTAGAAATGGGAGGCTCGCTCGCATAGGGAATTATGGCAAGGACCAATTGTTCCTAATTAATTCCAGCTCACAGGTAAATTTCAGGGTCAGTCAGGAAAGCTTAAGGGGTGTTGATCTTTTAAGTGATTACATTGTTATAGATGCCAAAAACTGCTTAAAACACGATGTCATATCTATTACAATACTAGCTGAAGAAGTTAATGAGAATTCTGTTATGGAAAGTAGAGGATATACTACTCTTATCTTGCTATCATAAATTGTCGACATTGCATCAACTTTCGGTTGCGTAACATGTTCAATATATATACAATAACATATGCAAATAGAAATATTCTTTATAAAAACCGCAGTTCGTCGGAAATTACTATAATTGAGTAACTAATACCAATTTTAAGTACGATGACGGAAATTTTTATCAATACCTTTTTATTCTTTTACAAAAACAAGAATTTTTTGATAGTAAAAATGTGTATGAACTCATTATGATAATATTATTATACGATTATTCAAATTATTGTTTCGAATGATTAATTAAAGACAAGATTAAATCTCTAAAATACATCCTGAGTCTTTGGAATATTCCTGCGACGGTCGTCCAGTTTGGTCTAGGACATCAGATTGCCAATCTGGTAACCCGGGTTCAAATCCCGGCCGTCGCACTTCTCATTTTCATATTATTCTCCATTAGTTATCAAAAAAGAAAAATAATTGTTTACAACTTATTGAAGTTGAGATAAATTATGATAGAAATATGCATACCAGGCTAAAGTTATACTAAGAATTGATATAACCACATTTCATACAAGCGTACGATCCATAGGTATTACATCCTCTATTTGAGTCTCCTCTCTCTCGGAGACTCTATTTAATACTTCGATAGCAGCAATCTTGTGAAGATATTCGTTATTATTTCCACATCTATACGAATAAGTACACCTAGGGCAACCACTTTCACTTTTGCATGAGCATTCTGTTAATATTCGCAATGACCTCTCTAATGCATTTTCGAATTTGTCATAAAGTACTCTGCTGGCACCATTTCCACCTATAGCACCATCGTATATGAAAATCAAACCGGAAGACCCTAGAGATATTCCTCCCAAATCCTGAGATGCCCCTCCAGTTATCATTGTACTTCCTTCTATCATCACATGTTCAGAAGCATGATATCCACTCATCTCCACATACTGTTCATCACTTGCATTTTTTAAAGTATTTACAGGTCTTGGTGCTCTGAAAACAAGTCCTTTAGTTACAAATTGAAATTCAACAGGATTCTCAAACATGACTTTGGTCCCTTTTGCAACTTCCTGTCCAATTTCAATGTTGGAATAGCCTAACACTCTTTTTTGAATCTTCAAAGAACAGTATCTTACTTCTATTCCAATCGTTCTTTTGTGTTCATAGGTGCTAAGGATATTTGGCAACTCATCAACTACTGCCTTTGTATAGTAAGGATAATCATCTGGAATACGTGTTAACTCTGCATACGATCGTCTTTCACTTTTGGAATTGAAATGAAGCTTTTTTACCTCATATCTTTTTCCAGATAAAAAGTATATTGCGTTATCATGTAGCTCCTCTAATGCTTGCGGCAATGAACGTTCACCAACCAACTTTCCACTGAAAAGTATATCGGTACCAGTTCCAATTCCCCTAATACTAAAGTCTCTTAAAACGATCATAGCTTTACTAAAGTCAGGAAGGAATTGTCCGTTTGACATATGAAGCAGGCCTTTAGAAGTAAGTCTTTGAATAACATTCACCATAGCAGACGATTCTGTCATTGAAATAGGTCTGTCACAAGCCATCGCGAGAACTTGATGTTCCTCTACAAACGGATTAGAAGGATCAGTGTATGCCAATTCCTGATCTGCCATATAGTCGCTTGGATGTGATTTATAATATTGACTTATTGGGTCGTT
>DAIRDV010000230.1:0-2109 GCA_036795955.1 Nitrososphaeraceae archaeon
AACTTGGGGGAGCGGGCATTGGTGTTATCAATTTTCAAATTGATAATCATGATTACCTAATTGGTTGGTCGGACTCTAATAATCTTGTAAATGGACTGCGAGAAAAAATTCTGAATGAACTAAACAAACAAGGTTTGAATATGTTAGAAATTTGCTCGTCAGACACACACTCTAGCTCTGGTAAAAGAACACGTCAGGGATATTATGCTCTGGGTAATGTTACCACTGATAAGGATATTGTTTGTGCCTTTAAAGAAATCTCCCAGCTGGCATTATCCAATACAAAATCGACGTCTGCCAGATCTTCATATTTTGAGGGCTATTCGGAATTAAAACTAATGGGTAGTGACCAATTTGATAATTATGCAAAGGCGTTGAATAAGTCAATGACCATAACAAAAGTCTCACTTGGCATCACTGTTGCTCTATTTGTAATCATGTTGTACATTTCTTAATTTAATCACGGGGAGGTGGCGCTACTTTTTATTCATACGTTCTCTTTTTTTAATTACACTGTGATGCAGGTTTTTTCTATATTCTTCCACATATTTTGATATGTTTTTTGAACTTAGTGCCAAGATTTGACACGCCAATATGGCCGCATTCATAGAACCGTTTATTGCAACACATGCCACGGGAACACCAGTCGGCATCTGAATAATGGAAAGCAAAGAATCAATTCCATCTAAATTATGACTCTTTATAGGAACACCTATGACTGGTAAAGTAGTCAGCGATGCGATCATGCCTGGCAAATGCGCAGATCCTCCAGCTCCTGCAATTATGACCCTTAAGCCGCGTTTTCTTGCACTTTTCGCATATTCGAACATTAGTTCTGGTGTTCTGTGGGCTGAAACTATCTGCATTTCATACGGAACATGGTTCTTGTCTAAAATTTCTGATGCCTGGTTCATAACCTGCAGATCAGAATCACTTCCCATAATTATGCCAACAAGTGGCTTACTTTTCTTGTTAATTTCCACTTCGCTTTCCAATTGTTAACAACTTCTTTACTCTTCTAGCTCTAGATAACGCTTCCTCTATTCTTTCTGCTGTGACTGTAATATGACCCAATTTTCGCTGGGGTTTTGAGATCCTTTTACCATACAAATGTAGTTTAAGACCAGGAACGGAAAAAGCTTTTTCGATTCCTTTCAACGAGTACTCTCCAGAGTAATTAGGAATCCCCAAAATATTTATCATAACAACAGGAGATAGCAATCTGGGTTCTATTAGAGGAAGTCCAAGGATGGCCCTAATATGTTGTTCAAATTGCGAAACGCTACATGCTTCGATTGAATAATGACCAGAGTTATGAGGTCTAGGCGCTATTTCGTTAATCATTATCTTATTATCTCGCAGAAACATTTCGATACCAAATATACCAACGCCTCCTAATGCTCTTACTACTTTTTCGGCTATCGACTTTGCGTTAGATTCAACTTTTCTATTTTCTCCTGACGGGACTATGGTTGTGTCCAAAATTCCATTTGTATGAATATTCTGAACTACTGGAAATGATACAATTTGTCCTCGAGTATTGCGAGCAACCATCACGGATATCTCTTTTGTGAAATGAATGTATTGTTCTACCATACACCTCCTTCCTTCAAAATATTTAATTCCTCTTTCAACATCACTAACCGATCTAAGCAAAAAATTCCCTCGTCCATCATAAGAATCCTCACAGGCCTTCAATACTGATGGATAACCAAATTCCTTACAGATTTTTTTTACTTGATCTACTGAAGTAACTTCTTCAAATGCGGGAACCGATATATTTTTTGCCCTCAAAAATTTTTTTTGTCGAAGTTTGTTTTGAATTGTGTTTAGTACGCCAGAAGCCGGATGAATCGTATGGCCTTTAGATTCCAAATCTCTTAATACTGAAGAATTCGCAAGTTCAATCTCATAAGTTAATACGTCAACTTTATCGGCTAGTTCCAAAATAGATTTTGCATCTTTAAAATCACTTACTATCATTTGATCAGCAAGGGATGATGCAGGACAATTCTTATCAGGATCCAAATACGCAAGTTTCATCGACATCCTTTTTGCCTCTATTCCAATCATTTTTCCAAGCTGTCCTCCCCCTATGATTCCCAATCT
>DAIRDV010000231.1:0-2095 GCA_036795955.1 Nitrososphaeraceae archaeon
AAACATCTACTAAATTATTGATTATTTTTAACAATGCAATCATTATATTCATATATTGACACATTCTCATGAGCGATATTAAGCTCGAATTTGTAGGAAAGCAAGTAAAAGATATGTACGGTGCATACGTGGGAAAAGTAATTGGTTTAGTTACTGATATCGATGGTTCTATCGAGTCAGTCGGGGTGGACTGTGGTTCAATCGGACTAAAACAACTATTATACGAACAACTGCTTGTCCAAGGTGACTATGTTATTTTTATACCAAAGTGGCGTATGGAAGCACAAAAACTGCTTAGACAGAAGAGTCTAACAATCAAGAGAGTAAAAGCGCTTGAAAATTTGGTTGAAGAAAACGATCTAATGAAGGACGATGCTGAAGTTTTGCATCTAATATATGAGAAAAGACTCGTTGATCTGGAAAACAATGAACAGGACGTCATAAACTCCTTGAATATAAGACTACAAGATTTGGATTCGCAGAGTACAACTATCAAAACCATAATTTTTGATGCAAAGTTGCAATACAGAAGCAATGATATTGCTGAAGACACTTATCAACAAATTAATTCAAATTCAATCGAATTACTAGATCGAATAAATCTTGAAAAGGATGAAATAACTAGCTTTCTCTCAAGAATTACTCAACCATACGTAGAAGCTCCCCCTGTTGAATTAGAAGACAACCAAATTGAAAATCATGAGGTCGGTGACGATGTCGTTGTCAAAGATAGTGAGCCAGAGCCAATATCGGGGAATATAGTTAACAATGAAAAACAAGAGTCAGCGCCATCAGAAGAGGTGCAAAATGATGAGACAGAGAGTAATTGGCTCAATGAAGTGCTTACAAGAGATACGGCATGATGACCCCAGTATGAGTTAACGACTCTCAAACTTTTTATTATGAATATTTTTGAAAATTCTTGAGGTTAAACGCAGATTCGTAGAATAACAAATTAGAATATAGTTAATGTATTCATGTTCTAGATTATTGTGCCAATACATTAAAATAAATAAGTTTAGTGTATCTTGATATGAAATACAGAAGTAGAACAGAAATAGTAGCAATGATCCTAGAAGCAGCAAACGGCGGTGCAACAAAGACCAGAATAATGTACAAAGCTTTTCTTAGCTATGCTCAATTGAGGGAGTATCTCTCTGTACTGATTGAAAATAATTTACTAGAATATTTAGAAGGTTCACAAACATACAAGACAACAGAGAAAGGCTTGAACTTCTTGAAAATGCACAATGAAATCGGCGAGCTTTTACAAACTTCAATAAAAGAATCAAGAATTTAAAACGTCCATTTTTTCCTTTTATTCCATTTTTTATTTTTTGACTCTCGTGACAAAGTCATAAACGTCAGTAGCCCTAGTTTTGTGATATACACTCTATTAGCTCCAGGTATTATTACTATCTACATTATCAAAGGGACGCATTTTCTGAAATATCACTAGTGATATATATCTTAAAATTATACCTTGACATTACCACCTCCAAATCTTTTCATGAAATGCGGAATTTGTAAGGAAGAAATAATTAAAGAGAAGCGTAGAGAGCACTTGAGATACCATAAGTTAGATGATACGCTAGTAGAGTGGATAATAGAAACAGATGATGATCTAATATCCTCTTACGAAAAACATTAGATATTTCTCATTTTCAATTTTACTTGCCGCCAATTTTCCAGAATAATTAAAAGAAAGAATTAATTTGAACAGATCCGAATACATCACCATGTCAAACAGTCCTCAAGTATCATGTCCTTATTGCGCATCGAAATTTAACAATAACGAAGAATTATCTAAACATATTGATAGAATTCATGGCGATTCTGGCCTATTAGAAGGAGATCGAAGAGGGTGGAAGTAATCCACAATCTAATACGATTTTGATGATAAAACGAATTTTTTTATTTCATGATTTTGATCTTTAAACTACCAATTTACACCAGTTCATTGATGTGTTGAATGCGAATATCAAAGTAATCTTCAAGCTACAAGCTACATTATATTACTAATTACTAATTCATGATATCATTATATGAAAGCACATTATTCTTCGATTGTACTATAAAGAACGATATGTTATTT
>DAIRDV010000232.1:0-2062 GCA_036795955.1 Nitrososphaeraceae archaeon
AGTACTTGCCCTTATCTACCCAGTCCGGAGCATACGTTGCAGGATCCCAAAAATCTATAGGACCAAATGGAATATAGCCATCTTCAAATTCATGTGTTTCAGGATTGTATGATTTATACTCATATTTGCCTATTTGAGGATTAATCTGATATGCAAGAGCCCTGGTATTGTTAACTTTTTCAGAAGATTTTGTAAACTCTCTGTGGGCCATCACTCCCCAAATCGTGCCCAGGCCACTGAATAATGTTAATACAAAGTAAACAAAATCAAATTTGTCATCAACTGCGTAATTGAGTGCCAATTGAATTCCAAATAAATAAGAAGAGAACATTGCACCAAAAAACAAAAAAAGAAAAAACCATCTCGCTATATCATTATAAAATAAACTAAATGATTTTTTGTCGATATGGTCTATCGGTCTATGCTTCATGAACTTTCACTGTGATTAACGGGCCTTGTATCACTAATTGACTGTATGACTATCCTCAATTACTCATACCTTATCAATTACAATCGGTTAAAAATAATTCCATATATAAACGCGACCACTATGACACCTACTTTTTCAATTATCTTTGGTAGAATGTTAATACCTATCCGTAGATATCAAGTCATGTATAAAGTAGAGATTCATATATTTAATCTCAAATTGTCAAACAACAATTAGTTTTACGAAATGCATCTTTTTGTTTATCTGAAGCTGTCTTGAAATTTCCTTAACCTCTTTGGCGTCTCCCTTTAGAGAAAAAATTTCAAGGCATCTGTCCTTGTCTATTTTATTGTGTAAGTGTACTATTATTATCTTGTCAAAATCGTGTCGTATGGAAGAAACCTGGTCATCTGAATCCTCATCATGTACTGCTAGAAGTAACGAATTAATTTCTCCATCCAATTCTTCTTTCATGCGTTCATCGGACAAAAGGTTCCTAATTCCTGCCCTAATAATTTCGGATCTGCCTGAAAATCCTAGTGACTTGAGCTTGTCCAAACTTTCAATAATGTCTTCATTTAATGAGACGCTGACAATGGTCAATTAGATTCTCCTATTCAGTTATTAGATATAATAATTATTCCATAATTGTAGACTCGACTACTTCTACGGATGACGGTTTGTTTTTTGGGCTCGATATTTGTGGCGATTAAGGGGTTACCAAATTTAATTTAAAGCAATCTTTCAATCGGTAACTCTAGAGATTATCGTAACATCACCTGCCTTCCGACTAATATCAATATCAATTAAAATAGTCCATTTTTCTTCAAACATCTGAGCAACATGCATCGACCAATCGTTTTGAATTATCTGTATCAAAATCCATCTGATACGGGGAAATGAGATGAAATAACTTTTGATGCGAATATGGAATTAAAGGCTTTTATTAATAATGCAATCCAATTTAATTAATATTAATAAAAAAAGTATATATTCTTAATAATCATGTATTTTTCATGACAATGTGGATACTAACTATTGCGTCAGTTCTATCTTTATTGTTCATTTTCCACCTGTCTCACCATAGTTTAAATGCTCAAAATATTTCAAATTCCACCTTAACCAATGTTAATAGTACAGATAGCGGTCACTCCCAGATAAATGGGCAATCTATGACAAATTCGTCTGACAAATTAGTGGTAATATCATCCTTCTTCCCCCTTGATGAGTTTGTAAAGAAAATAGGCGGGGATTTGGTAGAATCCTCTGTTCTGATTCCAGTAGGAGTTGAACCTCATGATTTTGAGCCAACAATAAAGCAAATTCAGTCTCTTAATTCCGCCGATGTGCTCGTTTACAACGACTTGGGCCTCGAGAATTGGATTCATAAAACAAATGTGATAAATAAAATTAACGCTAGCAAGGGATTAAATGCGACCTATTCTGACAGCCGCAAGATAACGCCGGATCCACATGTTTGGTTGGATCCTTTACTAGCAAAGAAACAGGTAGAAAACATAAGAGATGGATTGATGATGCTTGATCCCGTTCACAAGGATATCTATTTTGAAAATGCCAAGTCCTTTTTGAATGAACTCGACAGACTTGATAAGACAATAAGATCAGAGTTGG
>DAIRDV010000233.1:0-2060 GCA_036795955.1 Nitrososphaeraceae archaeon
CTGTGGGATGTGTTTTAGCAGCTAAAGTATATTTTACAATTTCTCTTGTAGATCCATTCGTTGGTATTTACAGTTTGTTAACTAGTTTTGTCCTCTTGTGTATACTGATCCTTTCATATTTCAAATATAAAGATCCATATTTGGGTGCAAAAAATGTTGACGTCTCAAACGGTCCTTTAATAAGTATAGTGGTACCAGCAAAGAACGAAGAAAAGAATATTCGAAATTGTGTTCAATCTTGTTTGAATCAAACTTACATGAATAAGGAGATTATTGTAGTAAACGATGGAAGTACTGATAAGACTGGAGAAGTTCTTGATGAAATGCGTAAGGAAAACAGAACAACTAATTTCCGTATTCTGCATCTTTCAAAAAGTGTGGGAAAGAAAAAAGCGGTTGAAGCGGCTAGTGAAATTGCTCGCGGAGAAATCTACGCATTCATGGATAGTGACTGCGATATGGCATTTGACGCTGTCGAGAAGGCTGCTAAAATATTTCACAGTGATAGAAAATTAGGTGCATTAACATGCCATGGAAGGGTTAGGGATGCACAACGTGGGAATACGATTGAGAAGTTTCAACAAGTGTACATTGATATTTCTTGTAGATCAATCAAGGCAGCTGAGAGTTCCTTTAAATCAGTAACATGTTGTTCCGGCTCACTCAGCTTTTATAGAAGAGTAGCAATTCAAGATTTTATTCACGAATGGGCAAATGACAGATTCTTGGGAATAGACTTTAAGTTCTGTACTGATAGAAGAATGACCGCTCATATACTGGGTACACGAACAAAACTTGATTCATCTAGCGACAAGAAACAGCATGAACATTTGCCCATCTTACAAACTGGTGATGATGATATTGAAACAATGAAAAAATCATTAGATCCGGATGTTGAATTTTCTGAACGCCCCATAAAATGGAATGTGGAGTATTCGAATAGCATTAAAGTAAACGTTGGTGTGCCCAAGACGTTCGAATCTCTAGCAAAACAACAAATACGGTGGAGAAAGAGCTTTATTCGAAGTCTATTTGCAACTGGCGGAATTTATTGGAAAAGACCTTCTTTTATTGCACTATTGTATTACATTCAAATTGCGATGAAGCTTGTAAGACCGTACATTTTGTTCTATACCATAGCAATTTTGCCTATCAAAGGCGATTTTACATCAGTACTATTTTGGATTGCAGGGGTAATGTTTACGGGGATGATATATGCAGTAGAGTATAGGTTAAGAAACCCCGATGACGGATTATGGCTGTATAGACCACCGTTTACATTCATTACTACTTTTGTATATACTTGGTTTCTAATTTATTCTGCATTGACTATTAGAAATAAGAGTTGGAGATAAAAAGGAATGATTTTCATCATAGATAAGATTGTCATATCAATTGACAAGTGATTCCCGGTTTTGGCCTACCTCAGCGCGATTCTTGTTACCTTCATAATGATTATAGGGTTTTCAGTAATTATGATGAAATTTACGGGTTATTGGCCTTGCAAGATTGGCGAAGTGTTACAAGTCAACGAAGTTAGCTGCGACAAAAGTATCTCACAGAATATCAAGATCATCCTAAATTCAAGTGGTGTTTCATTGCCTTTTGATCTTTCACTACTATCTCTTCAAAATATCTCACAACAGTGATTTCGGATATCTTTGGTATTTTAATTCGCTTACCTGTAGCCATATCCAGGATCATTGCTGGAAAATTCGCACCGGCAAGTGCGGTGAAAATAGTACCACCGCCCAACCTTGGATTTACTTCAACTAGTTTAAGAACGCCATCATCAGATTCTTTCATCTGGATGCAACACGGTCCTTTAATCTTTAGATATTTTGCAATCGATTTGCAGGTCTCGGATATTTTTTTATTCGTAACTATTTTTCCAACAGTAGATATTCCTGCCTTTGTTTGAACCCTTATTCTAGGAACAGCAATTAGGGGCTCCCCATCCAAGTCTGAAAGAACATCTATTGTGTATTCAGTTCCTGGCAAATATTCTTGAAATATTAATTCATTTTGTTTTGATATAGCGTATTTCAAATCCATGGCAT
>DAIRDV010000234.1:0-2051 GCA_036795955.1 Nitrososphaeraceae archaeon
TTAAAATCATAATATCTGCGAATACACCATGGCAAGATACCTTGTTGCTGTTACAATTGAAAATAAAGATCAAGTAGGAGATCCAGAAGGCGAGACAATCAAGAAAGATCTAATTCTTAAAAGTGGATACTCGAACGTAGAGTCGGTTAGGTCTGCTAAATGCTATAACATAACTATCAATACAAAAACCGAAAATGATGCAAAAAGAGAGGTAACAAAACTTTGCGATGAACTAAGAATCTATAATCCCATTGTCAGCAACTGCAAAATAGGTCCTATAAACAAATTAAGCAAGTAAACAAATTCAAAGTTTCTGAATTAATTAGAGAACCATAACCTACTACATTCGTTCTAGAGGTGTTATGCCTAGTAATGAAAGATTTATTCTCATCATCTGACGAATTGCTTCAACCAAGGTGATTCTTGCTTTGGAAATATTTTCGTTTTTTTCCTTCAATATTGGCAGTTTTTCATAAAATAGATTGAATGAGGTTGCCAATTCGAATACATATTGCGCGACAAGTTTTGGCTCTAGGTTTTTTGTCGTATTCTCGATAGTCATTTCAAATTTTGAAAGATGTTTTAGTATTTTCTGTTCAATCCTTTCTGACAGGAATTTTACATCACCATCAAATCTGCTTTCATTTGCTTTCTCAATCAATCGGCAACATCGCGCATATGCATATTGCAAATAGGGCCCAGAATTGCCATCTAAACTTAATGAATCAATTAAATCGAACTTGATCTCCTTCTCGAGATCATTCTTAATCAAGCTGTATCTTATTGCAGATATTGCTATTTCCTCGGAAGTTCTATCTAGATCGTTTCCGTTAATCTCTGGATTTCGTTTCATAGTTTCTTCCCTCGCCTTACTATACAAAGTATCAAGTACAAAGTCCGCATCAACATAAATTCCCTTTCTACCAGACATTTGAATTGATTTTTGAGAGTCCATATTAATTCCCAGACTAGACGCGGTTCTGTTTGAAAGAAGAACAGGGCCGTATGATAAGTGCAAATAATTGTTAGGTTTTGATTCAAATTTATTTAATATTTCCTTAATTATTTTTTGTAACCTTGATTGCCGGTTATCAATGACGGTTAGAGATAATTCAGCAGGGAAGAAAATTGGATGATCACTATTTTTTGATTCATCAGATGTACTAATCCAGAGATCTGTCTCATCCCATTGTTTGATGTATTTTTTATAGGTAAATGGATCTTCTATAGCTCCGACTTTTAGTAACGCATAGGGGATATCTTTTGCCATATATGTTGCAGTACCGTCGCTCCTAACAATGACTTTAGTTCCCTCATCAACTGAATTAAAAACCCAACATCCAATGTTTTCACCCTCGAGCTCTTTTAATATTATTTTTTCATTTCTCATTTTTTCAAAAGTTTTAGCCCACAAATTGGATCTAATTATGTGAGATTCGAAATTTAACAGGTCATATCGAACCTTCATTCTCCAACAAGTTCTCAGCTGGTCTGCAAGTACTTTAAAAGTAATTTCAGAGGCAAATGACACTATTTCTTTGTCTCCTGATTCCAATTTTCTTAATATCGATTTTCTTTTTTCAATTAGTGAAGGATCCTTCTCATAGAGTTCATTTACCTTTACATAAACCTCGTTACCACAATATTGGTCAAACTTAATCTGCTTGTCTGATGGTTCAACTGGAAACTTGAGAAATAAAAATCCCACCAATATATCGGCTACTTGTAGACCAGAATCATCCACATAGTTTAGAACGGTTACATCATGATTTGTTTTTTTCAGTATTCTATACAGAGTATCACCAATTACGACATTTCTCAAGTGACCTACGTGTAATGCTTTATTTGGATTGACACTCGTGTGTTCAATAATCATTTTAGTTCTTTTTCCTGTATTCAATTTGATATCGTTTTTCAAAATATCAAAAATTATTTCTTTACCAATTAGGCTAAAGTCACATTTAAAATTAATGTAACCACTCTCATGTGCAACGACGGATAAAACATATGATTGTGATTTTGTTGATGTAGTAACAAGATAGCGAGTACAT
>DAIRDV010000235.1:0-2039 GCA_036795955.1 Nitrososphaeraceae archaeon
GAAGACAAGCAGTCTGATAAGTGGGAACTATTATTTCGCAGTAGCAAAGACGGCGGTAAAACATTTTCAAATTTGCAAAATTTAAGTAGTAATTCTGGTAATGTACACCTTCATGATTTATCAACCGCAGGAAGTGATGTATTTGTTGTGTGGGCAGCAAATGAAAATGTTACGTCCACAAATAAAGATATATTTTTCAAAAGGAGTATTGACTTTGGTGATTCTTTTGATAAAACAATCAATCTAAGTAACAACCCTGATGATTCACTTGATCCCCATATGATAACAAACGGAAATGGGAGTATAATTTATGTTGTTTGGACCGAATGTGACATCAAACATGATGATCCTGTATGTAATATTTTATTTACAAAAAGTATGAATCAAGGTGTAACATTCACTGATCCGGTAAAGATAAGTAATGTGATAATAACTTCGGAAAATACTTCAACATTCAGGAATGTCCTCAACCAAACTGCGGCCAATAGAAATATGAATGTGTCGTCTTCCAATACATTCTTCAATTCGACGGTAAATAAAGCAATAAGTTCAATAAACCCACGTATCGTTGCCACACCTGACGGAAGACAGATATATGTAATATGGGAGCAAACTATGTCTGCAAATGGTAATTCAGAAATATTTCTTACCAGTAGTAAAGATTTTGGCACCTCGTTCAATAGTGCATTGAATATCAGCAACACTCCAGGTATTTCTCGTCTTGCGAATTTTCAATTGGAAGGAAATGATATCTATCTTACATGGTCGGATACAATTAATCATAGTAGAACATTTGATGTCATATTAATGAAGATCGATGGGAAAGGCAATACCACTTACGTGAGAAATTTAAGCAATAATTCTGGAAACTCTGTTTCGCCTAACTTACTGGCTCTCGATGGGAAGATCTTTGTTACCTGGAGTGATTACACAAAAAATCCCTCAATCATCCTATGGTCTGGTAATGCTTTGAGTTCGCATGGTATGAAAGAAAGGCTGAATAGCCAACTGAAAGCAGATTATATGAATCCCCATATTTTTGAAACAAAAAATAAGCTATTGTTAACTTGGACTCAATATGCCAGGGATAAACACGAAATTGTATTATTAACCAAACAAATACCCAAGTAGTCTTTGTTTGCCAATGCTAAATTATCTTTAGTCCGTACGTACAATTACAGTTCAAGATGCAAATTAGTTCAAATTTCTTAATGCAATCAAAAATGAATCTGGCGATACTCCTAAACGCCTTTTGCAAAACTTAAGGAATTCTTCGAATTTTGCAGCTCGCTCTTCCTTTTCAGTTGCAATAATTTCTTGAATTTCAAGTGATGGTTGCCCTAAAGATACAAGATATTTAATCGCAAAATCATAGTCATGAATTGCTCCAAGTATGTCTTGAAGTTTTTGAAGTGCTTTTCTTGTTTTCAAAATTCTCTTTTTTTCATCCTCTTGCAATTCTAACAAGTATCTTAACTTTTTACAAGATATCCTAAGATCATGTAATTCTTTTAGATTCTCGTCACTGATAATAACAACTGGAAACGTGGATTCTATCATCGATACTGATCGTAATATCGTTTTACAATATCTTTTTTGCAGCTCCTTTTCTGTTATGCCAATCTTGTCGATGATTTTACCCGTATGTATCTTTTTTATTGAACGTGCAATTGCCTTTGCGTTCCCTAATTTTGCATTTCTCGTTGTCTTTAAGGTTTCAATTAGGCCATTCCTTTGATCACTTGGAGGATATTTTTGTAGCTTTTCACAGATAATATCTAAATCCCTAATTTCGCTATTAACATCAAATAGTTCCTTACATTTTATGACATATTCGGAAAATGACAATCCGCTCCTATTTTTCTTTGGCAATATTTGGAAAGCAGTATCTAACCGTCTTATTGAAGTCCTTATATCATGAATCTGTTTTGCATTAGGAGCCTTCAAGTATTTGCTGATTCGACTATCAACCCTTTGAAGATTCTCACTCAATTTTGTCAAGAATGGTAAAAGGTATAGCAATATGTTTTAGAATTGAT
>DAIRDV010000236.1:0-2033 GCA_036795955.1 Nitrososphaeraceae archaeon
AATGGTTAGTTTGGAAAACAAGAAGGATATAGTAGAAAAGAGATATTCAGATTTGGTATATTCAATTCCCAATTTATTACAGGATTCAGTGCCAATTGGTGAAAGCGAGAATGATAATATTGTTATCAGAACATATAACGATTTTATGAAATCCAAAATAAAAAATGACCACGTTAATTTGGCAAATTCCTTGGGATTGATTGACTTGGAAAGAGCGGCGAAGATATCTGGAGCCAGATTTTATTTCCTGAAAAATGAGCTTGTTTTGATGAATCAAGCTTTGACAAATTACGCGCTGGATTTTCTTGTTGAAATGGGGTATCAATTGATTCAGCCTCCATATATGCTCAAAAAAGATGCAATTAGAGGCTCCATTATTATGGATGATTTTGAAGATGTAATTTACAAAATTGAAAATGAAGACTTGTACATGATTGGGACATCGGAACACGCGATGGCTTCGATGCACATGGATGAAATATTGGATTCAAAGGACCTTCCACTCAGATACGGAAGCATTAGTCCATGTTTTAGAAAGGAAGCAGGGGCACATGGAAAAGACATGAAGGGAATTTTTAGAGTTCATCAATTTGAAAAAGTAGAACAATTTGTGGTGACAGATTCTTCAAACTCTTCCACCGAACATGAAAGAATGTTGGGTGTAACAGAAAGATTTTACCAAAATTTAGAACTGCCATTTAGAACAGTATTGCTAAGTAGCGCTGATACAGGGAAAGTATCATCAAAGACATATGATATAGAAGCATGGATGCCTGGACAAGAGAAGTATAGAGAATTAGCTTCGTGTTCTAATTGTATTGATTTTCAAGCGAGAAGATTGAAGATACGCCATAGAGGAAAAGTAAACGAGGAAACACAGCTTGTGCACACGCTAAATAGTACCCTTGTAGCCACTCAGCGAACTATGGTGGCAATTCTTGAGAATTATCAAACGAATAACCACAGTGTAATTGTCCCAACGGTACTCCGAAAATACATGAACGATATAAAGGAGATAAAAATAAAATGAATAATTTTGAAAGTAAAAAGTATTAATCGGTTAAACTCATTTGATTAAACTTCCTTCTGCAGAAATAAAAAGATCTAGACACATATTTCAATTCAAATATTATTTAATTTAGAATTGTTATCTAGTCTTTACGAAAAAAATCTATACCACTTTTTTATCCGTTCAGTAAGCAGAATGAAATAGTAACACAAGATTTAAAAAATAGAACAATGCAACTGATGGAAAACACGGTTGTGATGAACAAGTAACAACCAAGCCGGCCCACCAGTTGCTTGTGTTTTAGACTACTGCAACTGGTTCGTTGTTTTATTTAAGAAGTTACGAAGAAAGTTATAGAAACCTATTGGCAAGTCTACAGTCATTTGAGATATAAATGCCAACAAATGTCAAAACTCATTCACCTTCCGGAGATCTGTTAATTCCACTTGAAATCTGATGTATCTGGAAAGAACCTTTCAATAGGTACAAATTCATGACCGAAAATTTCACCTTGCGGAAACTCCTTTGTAGCAACAACAACAAAAACATCTTCATTCTGGACCAATCTGTGTAGAGTCCTTAATGATTTACCTTTCAATTCCCCCTGAAGATCGTCGGAGGTTACACCTCCAACAGCAACCGTACCCTCGACTTCATGTTTTTTTGTTAGCAGAATGTTTGCATCTTTGAATCTGTCCTTGACCTTAACTTCCCTTGATTCTTGCAATAAATCCAATATCATAGTTGAATTTTTGTTATTGGTAAGGTCAGCGTCACTGTATAGATATATTCCTGTTATGTTGTCAATATTATTTACATTAATGTTGTATACAAGTTGCTTAAAATCTTCCCTAAATTTGACACCGACAAAACCATGAGGATCACTTGTAGATGGTGTTTGTTTATTAGCTTCAAGAACGCTCCAGTATCGATCTACGGCCGCCGCATTAACTTGAGTGTTAGAATATAGCATTCCAAACATCATGCACCAGATAGAAATCACAGAGATAAAAATCAAAATAAA
>DAIRDV010000237.1:0-2030 GCA_036795955.1 Nitrososphaeraceae archaeon
TATTGATCTGTCACCATCCCCGTCATACGCTGCGCCAATATCAGAATGGGTTTCCTTTACTACACTGCTCATCAGACTTAGATTCGATGGAGTAGGTTCAGAACCTCTTCCGGGAAAATTTCCATCCACCGTTCCATTAACAGTTATCACATTACAGCCAAGTTTTTTTGCTAGCAACGGTGCAACCAGTGCTTGGACCCCATTACCCAAATCCATTGTTACTTTGAATTTGCGTTTCCTTATTTTGTCTGCGTCTATTAGTGCTAGAACATCATCAATGTATTTGTCGATGATCATTTCTTCCTTGAAGTTTCGTCCTAGGATTTCTGAAGTAATGAATGTCTTATTTGTAAAAATATCTTCCACAACTGATTCGTCTTGTCTTGGTAACTCAACTCCATCGTTTGCTATTGGTTTTACACCGTTGTATTCCGGAGGATTATGCGATGCAGTAATCATGATACCGCCTTGATAATTATTCCTTTTTGTTGAATACTGAAGACAGGGTGTTGGCAAGATACCTGCATCCACTGTATCAATACCATCAGAATTCAAAGCAGCAGTAACAATGTTAAACAAAATATTATTTGAATTTCGTCCGTCCCTTCCAATCAAAATAGGGCCTTTCTTGTAGTATGCCGCAAGAGACCGAGTAATGTCGATTATGAAATCAAGAGAAAGATCTTTTCCAAAAACTCCTCTAATTCCATTAGTACCAAAAAGTGGCATATTCTTGTTCATCATAACTAAACACCAATATATTCTAAATAATAGATCATTTTGGTCGGCCAGCTATCGATAGGCAGACATCTATGTGCGGGGGTTGCCAAGCTAGGTCAACGGCGCAGGTCTCGTGATAAGCGAGTGCGAAGCTTAGAATGGATAACATTCAATATTCCTAGATCCCTGTTCCTTAGGGATTCGTGGGTTCAAATCCCACCCCCCGCATACATTCTAAAATTTCATGTGATTCTCGTTATTCGATATTCAAATGTGAATTGTTCTGAGAAAATGTACATTGAATTGATTGACTCAAAAACTGCATATCTTTTTGTGATTTTCATCATGAAAATGAATTTCGCAGAAATCTGCGTCACATTTGTAACAATGCCAGCCTGACAAAGTATAACATATCGAACATTTTCTTGTGGGATTATTATAGTCAAAATCCCTTCTTGACTTTTTTGAAATTTTGTGTTTCTGCTCAGGACTCATATCTTGCAAACCAAATTGGAAAGGTAAAACTTGAGAACATATCTATGCTAGTTTTTGGTACATAAATTCACTAGAAGTGTATTTATCATCGCATTACAATTGGAATTAACTTATTTAAGCTTTAGCGTCGCAAATTTTAGAATCCTTTAATTTTGAGGAATTTTAATCCAGTGTATTCATGACTAAAAGTGACAGGCTAATAATTGAAGTAACAGTTGTAGGCAAGGATCGAAAAGGAGTAGTTGCCGATGTAACTAATTTTATTTTCAAGAATGATGGAAATATTGAGCAAATTAATCAAGATGTAATCAATGGTCTTTTTGGAATGCAGCTTGAAGCATCATTCAAACAGGATACTTTTAAAAAAGAAAGATTTGATAATGAACTGAAGGCGCTAGCAAAAAAACTAAAGATGGAGATAAAAATCCACTACCAAGAATCTAAAAGATTAAAAAACATAGCTATCTTTGTTAGTAAAGAAACCCATTGTCTTCTTAAATTGCTGGATGCGAAAAGTTCTGGCGAAATCAAAGCTAACATCGTTGTAATAATCGGAAGCGATAATACAACAAGTTCAATTGCAGAAAAATTTGATATTCCATTTTATCACATTATGCATGCTCAGCAAACAGACGCAGAGAAGGAAATATTGGAAATTTTGGACCGCTATAATGTGGATTTGATAGTATTGGGTAGGTACATGAGGATTTTGACTCCAAACTTTGTATGGCGATATCCTGATAGAATAATTAACATACATCCATCATTACTGCCGGCTTTTCCTGGTGCTTATGCATATGTTCAAGCATATGAAA
>DAIRDV010000238.1:0-2021 GCA_036795955.1 Nitrososphaeraceae archaeon
AATCTCCGCAAAATACTACCTTCAATCTGGGCCAATTCTTTGACATTTGGGGACAAAAATTCAACAATACTCAATTGTTTGAATTTAACATTGGAAACTCAACTAATGGCGGCCTTGCTGTTTACTTGAACGGAACGGCAATAAAACAAGGGCCATTTAGAGAAATCCCAATCTTTAATCATGAAGACATAGTTGTCACATACGGCGGTCCTCCGCAAAAAATTGAACCTTTTGAATTTTCGTATTAAATTGACGGCGATTGGAGCTGATTTGGCTGAAAACAGCTGTTATATGTTAAATTAAACCGTCATTCTGGCTAAAATAATATTAGTTTCCACTCCTATATCCCTGTGAAGTAACTTCTATGTGAAAAAACTAGAAATTCTGAATACGACCCATCTGAAATTCCAGATTCATCCCTTCCGGCCCACCATATCTTGAGACTGAATCGAGGTTTTTCTAATTTACCAGAGGTTCTTTTCCCGAAGCTCTTGCTATTTCATTAAACTTCTTTGCGAACTTACGCGCATCAAATACCTGCCGATCAATAAGCAGCAAATATACTATAATAAAGGAATCCATGATCATTTAGATCAGAAAAAATAAGTAATCTATGTTACTTTCAAAAGGAAGTACTAGCAGAGGTAGTCCTACGTCATCGGGCAAAAAAATGTTAGATGACCCGCTAATGCGCGAGGTATGATAACAAGTCCCATTTCAGCACCTAATGTTCCAAATCCGTTCGCAAATTTCCACTTACATATGCTCCATGCCTTGTATACCAAATAATCATTCAATTTCAGACGTTTTCAGACTTGAAGAACTTCATCCTCAAAATAGACTTCGTAACTGACCCGAAATTCCAGTCACATCACTACTAATGATACTTATTTGGGCTATATCAAAATAATCCCAGTTGACCGAGCTACTAAAGGAAATACGTAATGAATATCAGGATTATACCCTATTTCCAGTGGAGTATAAAAAAAAGGTAAATTCATTATCAGATATGTTTGGCTTAAAAAATAAAAATAGACTTAAAACAGATTATTGTCCCGTATTCGTAATTGGAAAGTACCAAACCGCTCCAATTATTTTCTTCGGAGTAAATCCTGGTTATTCTTCAAAGAATAGTCCTATAGAAGAAAACGAAGCAATTAAATCGTGGGAACACTATCAAAACCTCTATCTCAATTTTTTTCAATACTTTTCACGTCATAAATTTGAATCACACTACTATACTGCTTTATGGTATCTCCTTTCTGGACTGACAGGAACAGACTATCCGATAAAAAGGAAATGGTCACTATTTGACAAATATCTCTGCAATTTGGAACTGATACCCTATCATTCAGAAGGGATTGCATTCCCAACTATTCTCGATGAGAAGCAACTAGAATATCTACAGAATCGTTTTACCAGTAACATCGAGTTCATTAAAGAATTCAATCCCAAATTGCTAATTTTTAATGGCAAGATTTGGAAGACTCTCTTGACTAACTGTAAATTAACCGAACATTATATTGATGTTCCAATCGCGAATCAATTCACCATGTATTCTTTTGAGCTTGATGGCATTCCATCGGTGCTATTTGATCGGTTCTTCCAAAGACACTTCCGAGGAATCACGAATGATGATAGAATGTTTACAATTCCAAAACTTATTCACGATAGATTCAAAAACCTAAGGGAAAATCTGTCTGCAGTTGAAACTAACATATTGTTATAATCATAATCTGAAAGCTGTATCGTTCTAGTTTACTTGAATTCTCAATTAGATGCATCTGTAAATCGAGGTTCATCACTTACAGCTCGCCATATTTTTGACCAAGTTGAGTTGTTTTTTTGATAATACAACTTCTTGTAAAACAAGTAAAATAAGACATAATCCTATTAAGAACGTAATGGATTATTCCATTGGTGAATTCGACTTAATTATCATAGGGATTTTTATGATACTTGCGGATAGAAACAAATTCATAATTTGATAAAAAGTCCTGGGATTTATAATCTGATTTCCC
>DAIRDV010000239.1:0-2016 GCA_036795955.1 Nitrososphaeraceae archaeon
CGGACTGGGCACTATATTCTTTATATTTATAGTAATATTTCCAATACCGTAATTCTCTAGCATTATAGTCTGTGGTCCCCTTCCACCTTGGGGTATTTGATTAGTCTTCTTCCATATTTCTTTTCCGTCACCTGAATTTATGATTATATCATAACTTTTCACGGGAAGTGTTCTTTCTACCACAGATGGTATTACCAACCCACTACTTTTATTGGATTCAGTACTTGATAAATTG
Organism: Nitrososphaeraceae archaeon; assembly: GCA_036795955.1. GTDB lineage: Archaea > Thermoproteota > Nitrososphaeria > Nitrososphaerales > Nitrososphaeraceae > TA-21. The sequence continues at coordinate 236 of DAIRDV010000239.1, forward strand.
GACTCGGAGTTAGGAGGAGGTGCATTCAGATATGGAGAGGTTTTATTTAAAAATACAATTTCTAAATTTAAGCCTGCTGAAATCGGCGATTGTCCAGACTTTATTGCAACTAAATATGTTCCTTTGTCAGATATCTTTTGTAACACGGGGGAAATTAATTTTACCTCGGCTCCTATTGATTGTGATTGAGAGGCATTTTGAGCAAAACCAATATTTGGTAACGAAAATATGATTGCAATGATTACCAGCGTAATAATGTAATGCATGTTATAGTGTACTCACAAAAATTTATAACAGTATCCTACTTCAAGTGCGCTGAAAGTCCCTTAAATATGCCGTTTCCGCCTAAGTGGATCTCATTTTCTGATAAACCCAGTATGCAACTGCGGCTATTATTAAGATGATTATGATACCTACAATGATTGGTGCTAGAATGTTCACAAGGAATATTAATATGGCTATTATTATGATGGCTGCGATAATTGCTACAATGATAGAACCTGCCTTTCCAGATGCGCTCACGGTAGTATAAATCCCAAAAAGCATAAATAGGTATGTATAACTTTCAAAAATTAATTTGTTCGAATAAAAGTTAACTATGACCGCATGATAAATAACCGTTCATTAGATATTCCAGCCTATGTATATTTAAATCGTGTTAGATTATCAAGTTTTATTCAAGACATTATACAATGTAACCATGAGAAATCCTGAAATAATTAAATTTTAGATTGAATTACTATTAAGTGAAAGATTATTATTTCTCGTCAACTTTCACCATCATTTTTTATTTGATGATTCATTATATTATTAATTCTCAATTGACAATAGATTAATCTTGTGCGTAAAAGCTATATTGAGAATCATTGTATCTCTTCGCATATGATAACGTTCTTGAGGTAGTAATAAAGATATCAGGACTTAAACTTGGCAGGTATTGTAGAATTGCCAAATTCATTTAGAGAAGATGCTGAATAAATTTTTATTATCTGGCCATGTTTTACCTGAAAATCACCAAGTAGATGTACGATACTTCTGTACTTGTCATCCAAGGCCAACAAGGATTCAGCGAGGGGTCCTGCCAACAGGATATGTCCTCCATCTCCGACATCCATAACTCGTCGAGCAAAAATAATTCCGGGTCCCCAAATATTCTGGTTAGAATTAACATCATTAACAATAAAAACTGATCCCGATGCGAGACCGATTCTAACATCTAGAAACGATCCGTCTTGTTTGTTGGTATGAGTGTTATATTTTTTCAATGCCTGATGCAGTTCAATAGCAAGTTGAAGAGGGTATTCAGGGCTTAACATAAAGCCTATTGCCATGCCATCACCGGTGGGCAAGACACGTTTGTCAGATGCTTTTTTGAAGGTGTCACAATGACCTATCATGTCATTTAACGCCTCAATCTTTTCTATCTGTCTCCTTACCGACAAAGCGGGATCAGAAAGGCCAACTACATCTACAAAGAAAAATGCGGCGTCAATAACACCCGAAGGACCTACATCAGACACGCGAGCTTGGCCAAACGCACCAGCCAGTTTCATGTATATGTTAACATGATTGTGGTGAAATGGCATGTCCAAATAATACTCTGGTTCTTCAAGAATTGGAGCCTTACATAGGCCGCATATTGATAATTTTGATTTTGAGCTTGTACCTACTTCAAATTTCAAGCTTCCATCATGCTCAATATTAAATGAAGCGGAGGCAGATTTACTACTCGCTCCCTTGACGGATATCAATTTTAGTTTGCGTTTAATATTTTCTGAATT
>DAIRDV010000240.1:0-2003 GCA_036795955.1 Nitrososphaeraceae archaeon
TTTCCAATTCCCTTATTATTAGGAATTGCACCACAAAATATCGCGAGTCCGTTTTCCGGTGTATCTTTGAACAATTTAAGATGTTCAACTGTCTTGCTCAGGGCATCCTGCACGTGAGTTCTTGTTAGATCTGATTTAATATTCGATGCTGTACCAGACTCATTTCTAAGTTGACCTATGACTTCAAAAACTGGTCTTCTTGGAGGAATATACACGGTAACCAATTCAGTGCCATGTCCAGTAATGTTTGACAATTGATTTAACATCTTGGTTAGTTTGTATCTCTTCACAGAATCCCACTTTTTCTTGTGGGTGTCTTGACTCATTTCTAATGATATGAAATCTTTAAGTCTATATAATATAAGGTTAAGGCTAGCGTTACAACATTTGAAAAAGTTTTCATGTCGATACCATTACTATAAAAATATGATATCAGAATAAGTAATTAACAGATGCTTCCAAGGATAGATTACATTAAGCAAGGAAGGATTAAACTAGGATTGACCCAACGTGAATTGGCTTCCTTATCCGGGATCAGTACTTCAATGATAAATCAGATTGAATCTGGGCGATGTAAGCCAAGCTATGATACGGCTAGAAGAATATTTGAGGTGCTTAACTCCCAAGAGGGAAAAACTTCCCTAAAGGCCGGAGACATATGTAGTCATGAAATGATTTCTGTACAAAAGGACGAAAAATTAGAAGTTGCAATTGAAATAATGATGAAAAATTCGATTAGTCAAATACCTGTTTTTGATTCGACCAAAATTGTGGGACTAGTGAGCGAAGATATACTTGCAAGAAAAGTATTAGAAAGCGACGACAAGAAAAATATTCACCAAGTCCCCATCTTGCAGATAATGGAGCCTCCGCCACCGATAGTAGACATAGCGACTCCTGCCAAGGCACTCATACCTCTTGTTAGATTTTCAAAATGCGTACTTGTGAGCCGTAAAGGAGAACTTATCGGAATCATCACCATAAGTGATACATTAAAAATGGCAGAATAAAATTAGGTTATTCTCTCAGTTTTTCCAAACCAACACAACAATCTGCGTTTTTCAAGCAATTTTCGCAAATACTTATGGCACTTTCCTCAGGGAGGATAATCTCGCATAAAGCGCATCTTTTTTGAGAAGTATTTAGCATATAATGACGATATTCAATATCAGATATAAATTTTCATAACCTGATTACCTCTGCAAAGGTAAATCGGATTCAATTACTAGAATATCAATTCGTTCTTCTTTTTTTGATATCATCAACGATCCATTTTGTAACTAATATTAGCCCGAATACTGGAAAGCTACCAATAAACAAATATGGAAAAATGGCAAGAAAAACTGACGGATGAAATATTTCCATATTAATTAAAGTTCACCGTAGTATAATATAATTCTGTAGTTTTAACTATCAGATAGATTGCAATTATTAGTTATGGAAGGCAATAGTGTTTGAACCAAATTGATTTGTATCGTTTTTTGATGTTTGGCAGAATTGTAACTGATTTTTCATGAAACGTATTGATCCGAATCAATGGTTAAATAATAATCCTTTATCTTTGTTGACTGTAGTTTATCATCCATAACTACTGTAAAACTTGAAGTAGAAAGCGAAGTCATGTTTGCAGGTTCTGCAATTGCACTAGACAGGCCGATTATTTTACCGTCTTTGTCATAAAATGATGCAATGGCAAGAGTGTTTGTAGCTGTATCGTTACCTTTATTGGAAATCCTTCCATTAACATAATAATATCCAAAAATATCTGGTCGAGATTTAGAAGACGTTATGACTAGATTTTCTGCTTTTATCAGTCCCACCTTACTCGTAATATTAATAGTGTAGTTCGAAACGTCTTTTGTTTGTTCACTGTTTAATAGTATTATTTCAAATGGTGAAATATCGCCCCTATTCAGCGACCTAACCGGTACTATTCCACTTCCATTACCGATATTCTTTCCAGATTGATCATAGAAATCGGCAAATATCACTATGTCTTGCTG
>DAIRDV010000241.1:0-2003 GCA_036795955.1 Nitrososphaeraceae archaeon
TGGCTATCGCAGTAGCGTATAAATTGAAATCAAGAATTGGATCATCGGCAATGTCATCTGTTAAGATTAACCCTTTTTGAAATACTTCATCCTCTGTGGACAAAATCACATCTTAGTTTAAACCTGATTCATTTTTAAGTATTTGTTGCTAAAAAACTTGATATGCATTCTATTTTTTGCACCTAGAACAATAGGTCATCCAGATTATGCGCCAACAAGTAGTTAATGAGTGGATAATTAGCCCATGTAATATTCAAAGCAAGTTAAAAACTACTAGTCAGATCGTTTCGCAGCCTTTACTTTTGTATTACGTTGATTTATTCCTAGTTTCTGGACATTTCTGTTTTGCATGCTGATTGGATTATTATTTTTATACTAACTAAGAATAATTACTAAGTTGGAGACCTATCATATCAGCATAGCATTCCTCTAAATACTTTCTAACCAAGTGATGATACTTCAGAAGAGAGGTATTATTCAAGAGTAACATAGAGTATAAAATTCATTTAATTTCATTAATGATTAATAATTATGAGCGATTATCTATTGAAGGGGATTTATGGAATGTCCTATTATGCTATCTCCTTTCATGACAATACAACATGGACATTTTTCATTTATGCACACCTCTGCCTCTTCATGTTTACATACCGTGCAGATACATGGTTGTTGTTGTATTTTACCCAACTGTTCCATTTCCTTCTTTTCTCTGCGAGATCTTTCATCAGAATATAGCCACAGAAATACGACGGGTATACCAATTGCAAAGAAAATAAGCATAGTTCGTACTGGAACTTTCAAGACAAATAATGCAAGACCGAAAATTAATACTCCTATACCCAGAGTCGCAAGCCAGCGATTTGTGAGTTTATCCATATCCATTTTAAGTCAACTCTTACCTAATGTAAGGACTTTTAGCCTCGTCATTTTCGATATCTTTGTTTTCTTCATTCAAATTAATATCAGTTGAATCGACGTAAGTCTTTTTCCTTTTTCTTCGCAATTTTCTCACTTCTTCAAGTATCTCTCTCAATAGATCCTCAGATATCTTGGCGATTTTGGCATCACATCCTATGCCTTTTAATTCCAGAACCTGTTCTGTTAAGCTAATAATCTCTACTCTATCTTTTTCTTCATCGTCAGTTAGCATGTTAGCGCTTTTGAATCGAAAAAAGGCAAATTCGCTCATCTAATTGTAATATTGCAATAAACTTGTTATTTTATGTAATGTTTGATTGAATCTTAAGACTAGCGTCGCAGTTGATGCCAATAATCATAAGATTAGGTCAAGCCTTCTACCGGAGCAAATCCATGATAATATGGGATTTGACCCAGTTCATCCTTCGGCGGAATTTCTACAATTGATATTAGATGACCTTCTGGGTCCTCGATAATTGCATGTTTTCCGAAAGATTCCTGGGCAATCTTCTTATGGAATTTTACCCCTTTTTCTTCCAGTTTTTTACAAACTGATTCCAAGTTACTGACATTGAATCCTACTAGCATATTTGAAAACCCTTTCTGTTTGATGCGTGCTGGATGTAAAGCTAATACAGCACCTTGGGCGTCATTTTGAAATTCAACCCAGTCTGCCGACTGGTTTTTTATTTTCAATTCAAGAGTATCTCTGTAGAAAGATATACTTTTTTGTAAATCCTCCACTAAAAGAATGGCTGCACCAAGTCGTTTGAACATTCAATTCTCCTTATTTCTTTTGACTTAAATTTTATTCGGTTCACAATTCTTTATTTCATCATATCTTTCATTGATAATTTGTTATCCGCCCTGTTAATAGACCAAAACAGACCCATGATGCGATGTAGGAGTCTGATAGATGGCTTTACGGTTATCAAATTGCATTATTGGATATGACACTTGACAATCTACAATAGTATGCAAAGAGAGGAACATTTGGATGGAAAATATTATCAACAAGTGGTAATCAAAAAGATAATTTATAGATCAAATGAAGAATTCTGGTAATTGTATTATGTCATGTTGCG
>DAIRDV010000242.1:0-1998 GCA_036795955.1 Nitrososphaeraceae archaeon
GAGCTTTTTTTATAATTTGTCCGATATCGTTACGCAACAAAGGTTCACCTCCAGAAAAATGTACTTGTACTATACCTAATGCAGAAGCTTCACTTAGTATACGTTTCCATTCCAATGTAGACAATTCATTATTACTATATCGTTCAAAATCTAAGGGATTACTACAATAAGGACATTGTAAAGGGCAACGATATGTCAATTCACAAAGTAGTGAGTATGGATAGAGAGGAGAAGTAATAGTATTATTCATATTCTTACTCCGATAATAACAGCAGTCGTTTTTCGACTAATCTGCTCAACAATTCTCTTATATCTGTATCAACATGAGTTTTATATTTGTCGCCAAGAGAATTCACAATTGTGATTACTTTATTCTTTCCATTACACATATTAATTATCTCGTGAGCAGTTTGATTAAGCACAAATAAACCCTCTGGAAATAACAATAGATACTTCTGGCGAATCGGATCCCATCTCACTCTTACCTTAGAAGAAAGAAGTGGCGTATCTGTATCTGAGATAATAGTCATATTTTCATTTTAATTTTTGATAATACAATATTCAAAATATATTGCATCAAGCATTGCCCACAGCAAATCACATTTGAATTTGAGTGCATCAACTGCATGTTTCTGCTGTTCTAAGGTCAGACACCTTTCTGTTACTAATTTTAGTGCAAAGTTACTGTCATTTCTCGCTTGTGTAGTTCTGTCAAGAAAATAGCGTAATCCTTCTTTATCGATCCAATTATAATATTTCTGGAAAGACAAAATTCGTTTTTCCATTAGAGAGGGAGCAAACAATTCAGTAAGTGAAGAAGCAACAGAGTCTATCCATGGCTTGGTTCTGGCAAAATTAACATAAGCATCAACAGCAAATCGAACTCCCGGTAGTAAATGTGAAAAATTTAACATTTCCTCATTTGTTAATCCAATCGATTCACCAAGTTTTAACCATTTCTTGATTCCTCCATCATCATCATTCCCATTTGTTCCATCATGGTCCAGAATGCGTTTAATCCAAATACGACGCACTTCTCGCTCAGGACAATTTGAGATAATAGCGGCATCCTTTTGTGGAATACAGGTTTGATAATAAAAACGGTTTGCAACCCATCCTTGTAGTTGCTTTTGATTTAATTTTCCGTCATTCATTAGAATATGAAAAGGATGTTTATCATGATATGCGTATTTTCCAATCCTACGCAAATTTTTTATAAATTCTTCATTAGACCATGCTGTGGTGATGTTCTTTTTACTCATAGATGTACGCTTTCCTTAATAATTTCAAAACGTGACTCAAATCATAAACTCCATTCCATCATAACCTACCTCAATCCTTGCCTTATCTACTATTTTTCTCTCTTTAGATGTTTTTAAAAGAATTGGATTTGTATTATTTATGTGAATGTAAATCTTTTTAGGAATATCAAGACTGCTGAGCCAAGTAAGGCTACCATTTTTTCCCTCAATTGGTACATGGCCCATTTCATATGCATTACGTTTTGTAATTCCAAGCGAAATCATTTCTTGATTAGACCAAAAAGTACCATCAACTAAAAGACAATCACATCCATCTACAAACTGTCTTATGTTATCTGTGATTGCAGGAAGACATGGTAAATATACCATTATTTTTTTTGTTTTAGTAGATCTTAATTTAATACCAACTGCTATATCACTAATCTTTGATCCGATTTTTGCATACAGAGGCTTCTTTGCTGACACATCTAACGCAGTGATAACAAGTGAATTCGTATAAAATGGAAAAGTAGAATACCTAATAGAACAATATTTTTCAAGAGTTTTTAAAAGAGGAAAATCACAAGTCAACAATCTTCGTATATTTTCAGTACAAACAAGATGTAATTTTGAGTGTTCCCTAAGCGATAACAGTCCTAATATATGATCCATTTCTCCGTCAGTCAAAACTATTGCTTCAATCGCAGAATCGCGTATAGTTCCTTTTGCAGGTCCCAGTTCAGTAAATGAATTAATT
>DAIRDV010000243.1:0-1993 GCA_036795955.1 Nitrososphaeraceae archaeon
CTTCCTTCATAGCCCAATTTGAGTCTGATATTAAAAGTGATATTTGTGTTCCACTTGATAAACCAACTGGATACGGCTTAAGGCATGAGGTAGCTGAAATGTACGTTAATGAAACTATCAAAAATTCTCAAGAAACACTAAATCTTACTAGGAGTAACAATAGCAGGAATTCTGTTTGGGTAGGTCCGGTTCAGGGTGCTGAACATCTTGATTTGGTCAAGAAATCTGCGGGATTACTTGATGAAATGGGATATGAAATGATGGCTCTGGGAAGCCCTGTGCAGTTACTAGAATCCTATGAATTTGGAATTTTATCCGAAATGATAGCAGCAATGAAATCGATAGTTAGATCCAAACCCGTACATCTATTTGGAGCCGGTCATCCATTAACGATACCCTTGATAGTAGCGTTAGGCTGTGATACATTTGATTCTGCATCATACATGCTTTATGCAAGAGACGACAGATATATGCATCCTAATGGAACGTCAAAATTGGACAAGTTAACATATCTTTCGTGCCAATGTCCAATTTGTATTAATTTAAAAGTTAAAGAATTTCTCGATTTGGAACGTGAAGAGAGGATAGATAAATTGGCAAAGCATAATTTGTATATTTTAAGATCCGAAGTTCTGTCGGTAAAACAAGCTATTTTAGATGGTAGACTCTGGGAATATGTAGGACAAAAGGCACGTGCTCATCCAAAGCTAATGGAAGCTTTCAAATTATTTATGAATTATGAATATTTGGAAGATGGCACTCCCTTGTTCAAGAAAAAAGCAATTTTTTTTATGGATTCTGTCGATCAGTATCGACCAGAAGCCTCCAGGCTAAGAAAGGTTTTCAATTCATTTAGAACCAATAAGAAAAAGCTTATTCTATATCCCGATACTGAGGTTTCTCCCTTTTATTGTTCTCGTGAATATCATAAATTGTCGATGAAATTCTCGGATCACCAAATATGCTCTTATAATCCTTTTATTGGAATCATTCCTGCTGAAATTTCAGATATTTATCCTGCTGCTCACAATTTGATATCCAAGAGAAAATACGAATTAGGTAATTCGAATGAATATCCAACATTTGTTAATTCATTTGAAAAATTCCTATCAAATAACTCATTTGATGATGTGACAATCGTGGCTGATGAATTCCTGGACAGCGTCTTGCGGGAATTGCAGTTAGAATCCAAGATAAAGACTTACAAGTATACAGATGACATTATTGAGCAACTTACGTGATTATTTCTTTTAGGCAAATTTTGTTTTGATTTTGCTTAAATATTAGAAATAGCAAGGATAAATGATATTATGGCCATAGACTATGAATTCGTTTACTCATTTAGTGAAGAGTTATTAAATCTAGATAATTCTTTACGATGGATTGGTATTTCAAACAAATATGGTGTTCTAATTAACGTAGAGCAACGCAAAGATCTAGAACCATTAATGTCAGAAGAGGAAAGTGAAGAATATGCCGCTGCTGCAGTATCAAGATATAGAACTAGAGTTAAGTTTCAAACTAAGATTGGGAAACTGAATTATGCTGTTGGCAGATATGAAAATGTAACTAGGATTACAATTCCCATAAGCAATGACTATTTTTTACTATTGACAATAGATAAAGAAAAGAATTATGATGATATGATAAAGGAAAAGATAATTCCATTTATCAATAAGAATAGGAACAGATTTCATTTCGAAAGTATGAATGATTAATCTTAACCTTTACTTTTTTCACAATATCTTGTTTCCTATGCTTATATAATTATGAATTAATATCTTTCACGAAGCTTTTGTAAATTAAAAGTGCCTCATCTTCGCTTTTAGCTCCAACAATCGTGGCCGCCCCACTGGTCATGAAGCTTATTGAAAGATATTCAGAATTATTACTAAGTATGGTTAATCCTAATTGTCCCTTAGTCTTGATTGTATAACCCAACCTACCGGCATTCTTTTCAATTCCAATAAGGTCTATCGGTGAGGAAATTTGT
>DAIRDV010000244.1:0-1976 GCA_036795955.1 Nitrososphaeraceae archaeon
AAACCGCAATTATGTAAAAAAATTGTCATTAGTTGCTGTTCTGTAAAATCAGAAACTATGTCTGAATCTGCGGTAAAAGATTTTATAACATCCGCTTCATAAGATAAATATTCATCAGGATCACAGCCACCTTTAACACCTAAATAAATAGACGAAATGATTGAAAAAAGAAAGATTGCAATTAACGCTTCCATATAACCTCCATACAATAAATTTTATATTAAATTTTATCTAACGCGATACGAATCATTTGCGCTAATAATGTCGGATCAGTCTGATAGTTTTCTTCTGTTATCTCCGTATACTTACTGAATAAACCACTGCCATGCCAATGAATACCCACCGTTTCAGGAGGAAGACTTTCGGCCATCATTGTTTTGCCAAAATCGAAACCATCACTATCGACTATTTCCGTAGTCTTTAAAGGTATCTCCATCATGCCTGGATAAGGAATGACATACTCTTCTCTGCGAATTTCTCCTCCGGTCGTAGGGTATTTGCCGCGTACATTTTCATAATGTACCGGGCCTGTGGTAAATGGATCGGTATTAATTTGTTCTTGAGTAATCTCTAAAGCCTTACGCCATAAAACCGTAGAAAGAGCAGTACGACCAGCGCTTAAAAGGAAATTATTATATGGTTGTGGTAAGACGAAATCAGTAAACGATTCATTTGCCCATTTATTGCAACGTATCTCGTCCATTGATTTGAGGTAAAGAATATCCATATCGGACCAAAGACCACCATATTCATTGAGTAACCACCAGCGGAGATAATCACTTAGATAGACATTACGAAAATAATCATCTTTGGTTTGTGATAAATCTATATTTTGAATGCATTGGGGAAGGATATTTTTTATTTCAATATTAAGATCTTTAACTTTCGACCAATAATCGGGAAAAATAAGATCTTCTTGGACCTGTTTCTCTGAGGTGTATAAAATCATTTGCCAATTAGGATTATGTTTGCGAAATGTCAATAATGTTAAATATCTTACGTAGGGCAAATTTGAATTGTTCCAATAGAACCAAGCTTTTTGCGGTATATTTTTAAGATACCAAGTCATATTATTATCCAGAAGAGAGTGGATAGGAGCAAAGTCCACTTTTACTTTGCTCCTATAAGTAGATCGAATTTTTCTCTATTTATTCCTCTTTCCACTACTCCTTTCATTTGGATTTTTAGTTATTACTAACTAAACTTTATTTACTTCATTTATTAATTGTTTAATAATATCTGCATATTGAAAATTATTCTCAACAAATTTCTTTCCTCGTTCTCCCATCATTCTAGCAGCATCAGGTTCATTTAGCAAACTTTCCACATGCAAAATTGTCTGTTCCGCTGATTCACTCGCTAAATAATGAATCCCATGCTGAAAACCATCATATTCTAATCCAACAGTTTTATGCCATATAACAGGAATACCTGTAGACAGCGCTCTAGGTAGTTTAACGCCAAATCCACCTAAATACCAATTGAAAGTAATACCTAGATAGATGGAGCAGGTATTGTAAACGAACGGATATTGATCACCATCATAAGTACCCGCATGATATTTAGCCCAAGGCGATCCTTGCCATTCATGAGCGAGATCTAGATGAGGCAATCTACCCCAACACTCAAAATTATATTTATCAGCTACCGGAGCAATCATTACTTCACAAGACTTTCTTTTCCATCCCCCCTCACAATTACAAGTATAGTGACAAGTACCGTCTGCAACAATATCAGTTAAAATATGCCTATTTCTTGATACTTCCTCATCACGCCATTTTACACAACCAAAGGGAAAATATAAGATTTTTTTACCAGGTAGGGCAGTTTCATATTTCCGCATTTCGTAGCGATTATTGGCCGCAACAAATTGAAAAGGACCACTGCAATTAATTCCGTGTATAGTTGTCGGTCCTAATTCCGTTTGCCAAGCTAATACAGGATGAGTTTTAATCGCCGCTTGTAATTGTGGAAAA
>DAIRDV010000245.1:0-1964 GCA_036795955.1 Nitrososphaeraceae archaeon
GGTAGGGGGCTTCCTTGAGCATAGGATTCCAACTGATCAATTATTCATATACGATTCTCAAAATAATACTTGGGATGAGGGTAAATCTATGCCAACTGCTCGTGCTGGTCTTGGTTCTCAATTCGTTGATGGAATTCTGTACGCTGTTGGTGGAAGTTCCGGTGACAACGAGGGTGCATTGCGCACCAATGAAGCATATGACCCACAAACAGATTCTTGGATAAAAAAAGCTCCAATGCCAACAGCAAGACATCATATTTCTACCGCATTGCAAGAGGGAAAGATATTTGTCATTGGTGGAAGAGAAACCGATGTGCCGACCAGTTTGAACGTTAATCAAAAATATGATCCTAAAAAAGACAGGTGGACAGAACTAGCACCCATGCCCACGAAGCGAAGCGGTGCTGCATCTACTTCAATTGATGAAAACATTTACGTGCTTGGAGGAGAAAAGGTAGTCGGCAGTTTCAACACCGTTGAAAAATACAATCCCAAATCTGATAAATGGGCAGAAGAAAAACCTATGCCCACATCCCGTCTTGGTCTGGATGCAGTAACTTTAGATGGTAAAATATACGCCATTGGTGGTAAATTAAATCAAACTAAAGAAAGTGCCACAAATGTAAATGAGATTTTTATTCCAAAATAGAGACTTATGATGAAGTAATTTCATAACAGGTATTGTAATAAATAATATAATGTCATGCTCACACTTATTTATTGAACGTTAAAGAATGAAAGTTATAATCGTGATAACCTGCTTTTGCATCAGATTTACGGAACAAAATTGATAATTAAACTTTCGAATCGTTTTGGTTTTGAAAATATTTTTTCATAGTTGTCATCGTGGGATTATTCTATAAATTGTACCTTTACCATAATCAAGAACGTAAAGGTAGCCATCAGGTCCAATTTCCAAATCTGAAATTCCAGAAAATCCTTGTGCAAAAGTTACCATCTCCAGCTCCTCATCAGTGTTTGCAATCTTGTCCGAAAGTACTCCATCAAGTATCAAACCCGTTCTGTTCTTGTTCAAATCGAAGTGATAAATCCTACCGTTCTTAAAATCACCGACAAATAGATCATTTTCAAATTGTGAACCCATTTTATTAGAATCAAAAAACTTTATTGCAGTCACTCCCACTGTGTTAAAAAAGATAAACTCAGGAGCGCTGTATGTACTTTTGCCATTAAAATCTGCTAGATTAGGTGGGGTTAATGTAATATTTTGTGGTTTTCCGCCCTTCTGCTGCCAAATTCCTTGAACATCCTTCCAACCACTATTGGACCCTGGCATAACTAAGTTAATTTCATCTGCGAAGTCAGGGCCATTTTCCGTATCCCACAAATTTCCGGTAACTGAATCAAAATCGATACCAAAACTATTGCGTATTCCGTAAGCATAGTATAGACTTGAGGGATACTTGTTTCCTAGATAATGGTCTCCTTTTGGATTACCATCAAAGTCAAACCGCAAAATTCCACCCGTACCATCCGGTTCACTGCCATCCTCATAATTTTCTGCCTTAGTCATATGACCCATAAGATCTCCAATTGCCAAGTAAATATAATTGTCAGGTCCAATTTTCATTTTACCACCGTTGTGTGAAGGTCCTGGAACAGCGGGTAAATCCAATATAAGATTTGGATTTTTAAGTGAGGTACCATCTTGACTTAAATCATATTCGTAGACGCGATTACCAATTGGCTCAATTCCCGGTAAGCAATAATCTGGTTTCGGACAACTTTCGTTTGTTGCATTTGCTTCAGTATAGTAGAGATAAACTTTTGGAGTGCTTGTCTTGTGTTCGGGTATCACCATCCCTAGTAACCCTCGTTCGTTTTTATTAGAAACGTTTACATCAAGGAGAGGCCTTTCGAACATACTAGAATTACATATTCTTTGAACTGTACCCTTATTTTTTTCTAAAACTATAATATCATGAGGATTAGTGGTATCAAGG
>DAIRDV010000246.1:0-1959 GCA_036795955.1 Nitrososphaeraceae archaeon
TTAACATTTTTTTATCTTGATATATGTGATTTGGTTTAATCTGTTTCTCACGGGCAAGATTATTTCAGAATATTTCGTCTAAACAAAGATCGTTATATAATTTGTTCCTGATAAAAGACTGTCACAATATTTGAAATTTATACATTCAACTGACCTTTCCGATACCATCGCAGCTTGTTGGCATATTAATAATGATTAGGTAGGATTATGGTTACTAATATCCAACTTTACGTTTTGACATCTTTGTACGATTCAATCCTACCATACTTGAAAGCCTCTTTTAAAATAGTAAATTCGACTTGTTCTGCCATCTTGGACAATTTTCCTACGTCCTCACGATAATCTTCAAAAGAAGTATGTTCTTTCGTTCCAAGGAAAATTTCTCTAGTTTGGTAACCTGTCATGGCAGTCTCGATCAAAAACCATACGTCTATGCCCCATCCATCGGGGGGATTTTGATCCATGAGTCTTTTCCATACCTCAATCCTTGCACATACTTCACCGCTTAATGGTTGTTCAAAGTGGTATAGCTCAGGAAAAAAGACTCCGATCATTGGTTTTGCTATAAGCTTTGTTACTGGTGCGTCTCGACCATGTCTGTGATAATATCCTCTTACCATATCACAATTCGTACACCCGTCCACCAATTTATCTATCCATTCTGGAGTTAAATTTTTTATATCCGCATCCAGAAACAATACAGTATTTGCATTAGCATTAATGGCCTCTTTAATGCCCTTTTTCATAGCAATTCCTTTTGCAGGAAACATTCTATCTCCCTGTTCAATTACTTTTGCACCATTATCTAGGGCTATTTTGACTGTGTCGTCAGATGAATATGCATCCACCACTATGATTTCTGGACCATGAATGCTATTTTTTGCAGTTTTTATAACATGTTCAATAGTATCTTCCTCGTTTTTTGTTGGAAATATGACAACTAATTTTTGCATGGACTAAACTCCATATGATTAATGTGTTATACATAACTTAAGATTATTACTGATTGTTCTGACAATCTAGACGCTGGATTCAATAGACTTTTATTTTTCAAGGTAAAAGCCAAGACCTTTCCTAATCTTAAATAACGCAACAGAATTCAATCAATGAAAAAATCTAAAACTTCTGTCCCCTGTCTGTTCCAAAAAACTACCTATATCTATAATGATATCATCAAAGCGTCGTCTCGTTGACGCATGCATGTCATATTCCATATCAACTGTGTAATTAATGTAGTCACCCGGAAATGGTTCCTTACTTACTACCCACATATTATCTAGGTTTGGCTGAATATTTTTGATTTTTTTTTGATCTTCCTTTGAAATACGTTCATCTTCTTTTACTATCTGTATTACGAGCGCCTTGTCTGGGTAATTCCGAAGCGTGTGGATATTGGGAATTACTATATCTAACTTGATTCCATCAAAACTGACTTTCCTTACAGAAGGTATTGTAGTTGCTGTTAACATGAAATGTAATAAAGCCTCACAGAGTATCCCTGTTGTTTCAGTTGTTGTAAAATTTGGTATCCTTAAACATCTAGCCAACATTGTTTGGATATATTGCTTTGACTTTTCTCTATTCAAAGTAATATCCCTTTGAATTTTTTCTCTTCCAAGCTCAGATATTATAGAATATAGAGTTTTTAGTATATCCTCCAAATTGAGTTACAAATAGTTTAGAAATTCTATTCTATATAGGCTCTCCTTTTGTTCGCACTTCGTGCTAGCTAATAGTCCAATTAATCCGCCACTACTATAACAAATATGATACCTCTACTCTTTCAAATGGTCTTTAACAGTCCGAAAACAATATCTGCCTCTGAATCCGAATCATTCGAATTTATTCAAAAGTGAATTTTTTTTCTTCGATTAGAAAATAAAGTAATTCAATAGTCCTTATAATGTGTCATCTAGAAATATTGTGTACATAAGAGAATTTGACAAATTCAATAATAAT
>DAIRDV010000247.1:0-1882 GCA_036795955.1 Nitrososphaeraceae archaeon
CAAAACACTTGTCACATAAAGATCTCAAATTTGATGGTCTGTTGTCTTTTAGAGCGCCATTAATGTGTTCAAAAAAAGGACCATTGCTTCCTTTGAGTTTAACAGAGCATTTTTGACATCTATGATGTGACCTTTCTAGCACGGTCTGTCGTATACTAAGAGTCAAGATCTCATACTTCTTTTTATCAAAACTTGCAGTTTCTCCGCCGCCAAAAAATGACAATGATGAGTCTACGATAGAGCCAGAAATAACTCTTGCTATCATATTTTCTATGAATATTTAAAGAGAATAACAAAATCGGCTTTCAAATAATTTCGTGAGCATCACATCAAACAAACATGGTCGCTATAACAACATAAAGTAAACATTCCTATGATAATTTTCGACAGTTCTAGAAAAAAATTATGAACCCTTTAGAAGGGTGTGACCAATTCAAATGGCACTTCATATTTGTCAAGTATACATTGAGCTCCGGGCATACAGACCACGCCGTATACAACAATATTATTACACTCCAAGTCACTTTCTTCGTTTTGTGAATTGTTTTCACATTTGTTGATCTGTTGGCTTTCAGTATTGACTTGATCCTTCTTGTCTTCCTTATTGTCATCATCTTCCGCTCTAACCTGCTGAATTCCGCTGAATATTGCGGTTGACACCAATGTTAGTGTAAGGGCCGATATCAGAATAATGATCATACCAACGTTTTTCATTACTACAATTTTTTATCTATGATATATTAGAAGTGCGTTACAACAATTAGTAAAAAAAGAGGGGGATCTTGTTGCTAAATTAGAATGTGTTAATTTCTTCTATAACAAGATTTCAAAGAAAGTTATTGTAACACTTTGACAAGTATCAAATTTTTGTAATTCAAAGTGGACCGAGTGGGATTTGAACCCACGACCACCTACGTTTCCTCTGTAAATGCCAAGGTCATTTACATGCAAGGCAGGTATTCTACCAGACTAAACTATCGGCCCTATAAACACAGTATTTTTTTACTTGATAATTTAAGTGCTTTTAATTAGTCCCCAGACTAGACTATTCTTGATAGCAAGCGCATGAATCTGAAGTGGATATTCTGAAATAATATGTTACTGTATACAGGAACCTTATCAAATTAGTTCATATTTACTTTGATAACTTTCATTGTTTAATTGCCAGTAATAACTTGCAAGAAAAACTGACATTCGAAATTAGTTGGAGTTAACAAACTGACTTATTTAACGAGGTAATCTAGAAATCCAATATTTATTGAGAGACCACCCCTATTGACTGCAGGATGGGATTATCGTCCAAATTTTGATGCGCAAATGTGGAAATTCAGACAAATCCTAGGAAAAAAGACTTGATTTCCCAAATGCATGATCTTGGGTATGTTAAGCTTTCCGAAAATCGAAATACTTTTAGCACATGCCCAAATAATTTGGGATATGTCCGCTCTGTTGAAAGATCGTGTTTGGGTTATGCTATCAGAAGTGGCCAAAAGAGGGGTTTATCCCTTGCATGGATCCAGATTAGGAATATTCAGAATACCTGTAGAAATAACAGAGCGTTCTGATACAAGCGCAATTATTAACAGTTTGAAGAGTTCAGGCTTTAAGCTGGATTCGTATGCAGATCGAATCTATGTTTCAGATAGATGGACGGAAACCGGTGTTGACGCGATATCCCAAAAAGATGTCGAGGCGAACCTTGAAATCACTGTTGAAATTGTCACAGGCGACGTTGTTGACATAATATATCAAATCAAGCCCGTGGAATACTTTGGCGATCACTACTGGATTAAGAACTATAGACAAAAAACAGACAACAGAGCAAAAATAATTATTGACACCATAATTTGGAATTCCAAGATTGGAGATAAGTTAATAGATC
>DAIRDV010000248.1:0-1871 GCA_036795955.1 Nitrososphaeraceae archaeon
ATAAAGAATCGCTCAAGGACTATCAATGGGCATTAAAATGGCAGACGCTATTGGAATATGCAAAAAAAAATGTTTCCGGCTCCAGACTCTTTATTGAAAGCATTCCGCGCTCCAATTAAGTCGAGTTAAACACAAATATGAAAGCAGGATATATACTCAATAAATGCAATATTTTACGGCTCTTAAAATGGGCGAGAAACGAGTGAGAGTAGCTCAAGATATTTTAAACAAATATACTGGAAATGTTGCCATGCCGGCACTCGCATTGAAGGATAATAATAATAACAGCTGGGAACCCGTTGGAGAAGAGAATTATTTTGCTTATATAAGGGATCAAAATGGATACTTAATTGCAATTTGCGATAAGAATGGCATTGCAAAATCTGTAGCTCAATGGTTTATTGAAGTTAAGAAAGACGAGATTATTAATAACATTATTAAGAATGAAAATATTCCTGAGTACAATGGAAAATTAATACTTCCAATTTAAACCTGGAAAATTTAATTAGTGATATTCCTTGAAAAAAAAATATGAACAGTCTATAGAGATTAAGGGTCACCTTATTGATTCAATGATCTTGACAAGAATTTTTGACAAGATTATGGATCTAAAAGGCGATTTTAATGTTCTAGAATTTCACGTAGGAAAAAAGAAAGATGAATTAAGTTATGCCAGATTATTGATATCAGGAAATGATAAAAAACATCTTGACCAATTATTAGCATCAATCTATATCGAAGGAGCACAACCCACCAAGATTGATGGGGTAAACCTAAAGCCCGCCCCCAATGATATGGTAATGCCAGTTGATTTCTACAGTACTACTAATAATGCAACACAGATCTTTCTCAACAATGAATGGATTGATGTTCAGAATATGATGATGGATAAATGTATTGTTGTTGATATCAGAAACAAGAATGCCGAATGTAGAAAAATCCGTGATATTCTAAAAGGAGATAGCATCGTAACTGGTGAAAAAGGAGTTAGGATATTACCAGAAGAGCGACCGCGAGAAGGCGTAGATATCTTTCAATTCATGAGTAGTTCGAGTTCAAGTGAAAGACCAACTCAACAAATTGCAAAAAAAATTGCTAGAGATATCTATAATACCAAAAGTACAGGCGGAAAAATAGTAGTCACGGCAGGACCAGTAGTTGTTCATTCAGGTGCGGCTG
Organism: Nitrososphaeraceae archaeon; assembly: GCA_036795955.1. Lineage (GTDB taxonomy): Archaea > Thermoproteota > Nitrososphaeria > Nitrososphaerales > Nitrososphaeraceae > TA-21. Next base: position 1,180 of record DAIRDV010000248.1, read on the forward strand.
AATTTTTGGCCAGGATGATAAGGATGGGCTATGTTGATGGATTACTCACAGGTAATGCATTAGCTGTACATGATATAGAAAATTCTCTATTTGGTACATCTTTGGGTATGAATGTAAAAAATGGAACCTTAGCAATTCGCGGACACAGAAATCACATGCAAGCCATAAATGAAGTTTTCAGAGCTGGTTCTATAGAACAAATGGTTAAGAAAAACGTTCTAAAATCAGGAATTATGTATGAGTGTATCAAAAATAATGTACGATATGCACTATGTGGATCAATTAGAGATGATGGTCCAATTCCAGGTGTGATTACTGATGTTATAGAGGCACAAAATAAATATAGAGAAATATTGACAGACACAAAAATGGTACTTATGTTATCTACTATGTTACATTCAATTGCCGTAGGAAATATGATACCTGCACGAGTAAAAGTAGTTGCAGTCGATATTAGTCAAGCTGTAGTGACAAAATTGCTAGATAGGGGGACAACACAGGCGATCGGAGTTGTTAGTGATATTGGAGCATTTCTGCCTATGGTATTAAATCAATTAGAACAAATTTCTAAGAAATAATACTTTCAGCAAACTAATGCAGTCAACATAGTGGTAGCAAATGTTGGTTCCGTTCAACAAAAGGACTATTTTTCCGACTTTCTCAGCTTACCTTCTATTAAATCTGCGGCAATT
>DAIRDV010000249.1:0-1871 GCA_036795955.1 Nitrososphaeraceae archaeon
AACCTTGCCTAACTCCGCAGAACACAGTAACACAACCCGATATGGGATTCCAAGCTTTTCATAAAATTCCTCTGTTATTGCCAACATGTTATCATGTTCTTCACTTGAGTGTTCTGGACGCGAGTATACAAATTGTTCGACTTTTTCAAATTGATGTACTCTAAAAATACCTTTCATGTCTTTGCCATGTGCACCGGCTTCCTTTCTAAAACATGGACTTACGCCGGCATACCTTATTGGTAGTTTCTTACCATCCAAAATTTCATCCATATGCATAGAAGCAATTGCATGTTCAGAAGTTCCTATCAAATATAGATCATCTCCTTCTATCTTATAAATTACATCTTCAAAGTCTCCCAGTATTACAGCTCCTTCCATGGCGCCTCTTCTAATCATATAAGGAGGTTGAGCAAGCGTATACCCTTTTTCTGATAGAAATTTCAATGCAAAATGTATCAGTGCCTGATTCATCATCACCAGCTGATTTTTCAGGAAATAAAACCTTGCACCAGATATCTTCGCAGCCCTCTCAAGATCAATTAAACCAAGCCTAGTCGAAATATCAACATGATCTTCAGGTTTGAAATTTAGCTTTTTGTTTATCTCCCATTGTTTGATAACTAAATTATCGGTTTCATTATTACCAATTGGGACAGATTCGTCAACCATATTAGGAAGCATCATCATCAAATCTTTGAACCTTGATTCTACTGTTGCTTGTTCTTCCTCAAGGCTGAGAATTTTTTTGCCAATTATTTTCTTTTCTTGGTACTCTGCAGTAATATCGCTGTTATTCTTTTTTTTGATGGCTATGCACTCTGAGATGGTGTTTTTCTTATGTTTGATTTGCTGCATTTTAGCGATTAACTCTCGCCGCCTCTTATCAAAAGCAATTAATTCATTAATTGGAAAATTTAATTTTCGCTTTTCTAGCATATCTTTTATAATTTGGGAATTTTCTTTCAGAAGTCTTATATCAAGCATTGGTAATCACTTTCTTTGCAATTGAAACATGATCTAATACTTCATCGACAGTATTAAGTAGCGTTTCGATTCCAACGTTACAGAAAAATTCGAGTAATAAGATATTATTATCTTTAGAGAACATTTGCATTGATAGTCCTTTTGGAAAGTTAATATTATCTGGTATTAATGCTTTCATGATTGCATTCATCTCAGCCTTTTTTGAAAATTTTATCTCTATGACTGATGTTACCTTATTCTGCATTCAAGAATCTGCCATCCGCTATGACATTCCGAACGCCTTGCATAAAGGATTCTAATCTTGCATAGGGAATCCTACAGCCAGCCGCTGCGACGTGGCCACCACCAACTCCTCCTACTAACTCTGAACAATGTTGCATTAGTAAGCCCAGGTTTAATTCTGATTTGCATCCCAAGCATTTTCTTGAGGAAAATTTGTAAGTATTATCCCTAGATAGAGTCCTTACAAAAAGCAACCTACCACCAAATGTCGGGGATCCACTTAGCAATGAAGAAACTGCACCTATCATATCTTCATCCAAGAGTCCCTCTCCGTTGATAAAAAGTGCTTTTCCATCATCAACTAACCGCCATTTTTCGGCAAAGATGGTAGAAATGTAATTTCTCAAGGTTATTCGATAATTAGTAACTATCCATTCCCCCTCAGTTAACATTGCATTTCTATCGCCCATGCAAATTCCAATGCCTACACCAGCTTTTCTGATGCGTCCACAAGCATTCAGTAGGGTTGAAAATTCTCTCATGTCGCGAAGGCAGCTTCTTTGATCTTCATTAACGAGGGTATATGCATATCCTGTGAGGTTGTCTATGATATCAGGTTCTGTGTTTTGTGAAGTTATTATAAATTTAGCGATCGCATCTAGGAT
>DAIRDV010000250.1:0-1835 GCA_036795955.1 Nitrososphaeraceae archaeon
CTCTGTTGAATTTGATTTTTTCGATACTAATTTGGTTTTTTTGGATTCGCTGGATTCAAAACTATCAAGTTTTTCAAGTGCCTGACTAATTTCAGACTCTAAATTCTGTATTTTTTCAGCTTCTATCTGTAGTGATTTGTCTAGGTGGACTCCACTAAATGAGCTACTCAAGACTTGATTTGTGGCATCAGGGCGTAATTGGTTTGGTTGTAGACTAGGCAATTTGATATTGCTATTTGAAAGTTCTTTCAACCGAGTATCAATTACCTTTATCTTGTCCTCGATTATAGAAACAAGATTGCTCTTGATTGAACTTAATTCGTAGAGGTCTACAATGGATCGAGTTTTTTCTATTTCTTCTTCACATTTTCTTAAATCTTCACCATACCTTATCACTAGTCTATCAAACTCTAATTGGCTTAACTTTCCTTCTCTGAAGAATTCATGTGTTTTCCTTACAGAACTAGTGATAATTGATCTTTCAACCTCAAGAGAGTCTAATTCGTCTTTCATCATTTCAACATCTGAACTGGTTTTATTGGTGTCAAAGTAATCATCCCTCTTCCCTGTCTTTTTCTTTGGCTGTGCTTTTAGAATTCTATGCTTCTTTATTTGGCGAAAGACAATAGAGGATATTGCACCCAAACCAATTGAAAATGATGCAATAAGCAAATCCAATTTAATGTAATAAATTATAACATACTGTTAAGTTTTGTCCTTAGAGTATCTAGGTTACTCGGCGTTTTATCCAATCGAATTTGCGGATTTTTGGATCCGGATACCCACATTTACCACACCGCTTATCTCTTTTGTGAAAAGCGTTATGACCACATCTTCTGCATCTTATATGAGTACGCTTTCGCGTAAACTTTCCCATTGATGTTGTTCCTTTTGTCATTTCAATATCCCTCCAATTTTTTCAAATTACAAAACTAGACTGGTGGTGGAGATATCATAACGACATTATCTCCCCTAACAACGATAGTGCCAATTTCGTTTGATTTTCCTTCTTCTAGTAATTCTACCGAATTGTCTAGTAACAAATTCATATGTTGATCAAAACCATGTAAATTTCCACGGATTACTTTACTGCCTTTGAGTTTTATCAGGACTATTTTGCCCAAACTTTCATCAAGTACCTTTACAGCCATATCAACGGACATCTATTTCATTACCTATGGTATTCCTTAATGAAGGTCTATATTAAAGTTAATAATAAATGCACAGCATACAAACTAACAGCAATTTCGGACTCCATATTTCCAGGGTCATAGTTTAAAGAAATTTGGATCCACAAAACTATCTGGTGAATAGTTTATCCAATTCTTTAATTGTTCTTACAAGGTTCAATAATGTAACTGAAATTATTTTTTTACCCTCTTCCTTTGTGGCATTTCTGGGATCGCCCAAAACTCCATTTTTTGTAATCTTAAATGATGATGTATTACTAAAAAATGAAGAATAAGTAGCATGTAGCATTTTCTCGTTCACATATCCGCTTTTGGCCTTGTCCATATGGACAAGTTTTGGCGAAATGGCCAGCATTAGTGAAGTTTCAACAATACCACCATGATCAAAATCTCGTTCGATTAATTGCCAGTAATTGATTCCAAATACATTTACTTTTGGATTAATTTTTTCTACTTTTTGAGGAAGATACTGTACTACTCCCATATTTCCACGATGGCCATTCAATATAATTATTTGATTAAAACCATTTTCGCCCAATGAAACGCATATCTGAGTTAGGAGTTCCGAAAGTAAATCACTGGTTATTGAAATATTGAAAAATGGTCTGTGTTCAAATGATACCCCAGAAGGAATACCAGAAAGAC
>DAIRDV010000251.1:0-1826 GCA_036795955.1 Nitrososphaeraceae archaeon
TAGTTCTATCAATATCATAGCATTTCTATGTGGAGCTAATTTGTCTTAAGTTGCTAAATGCGAAATTGTGGCGGGGTCTTTAAATTAAACCTTCGAGCTTTGCAACTGATATGAACATGCACATTCATTTGCCTCATATCTGAATGCCAGTTTTGGAACTGCTCGCAAAAGTTAGTTTCATTCGTAACTAAAAATTTATTCTCGTAATATTAGCGAGTTTTTTATATTATGAGATATTTTAATTCAAGTCACGTTACTCAAAAAGATAAGCTTATCTTTCATAGTCATGGGTGATTCTAGTGTGCTATAAAGAAGTACTTTCGTGTGTACACTGTATCCGCATGATAAGGTGTCTTATCGCATAGAAACTTTAAATTATGATTTGTGTATGATTTTGCATAATTAGATGTTATTTACTGCTGTGTTTGTCGTCATACTTTTCTTAATTCTAGGAATCCATACACTATATCCTGTGTTATTAAGAAGTTTATTACGCAAAACCAGTAGTATGGTTCCTAAAGGAAACGCTAATAATTCTTACTCAGATTCCAATTTACCTACCGTTTCGATTCTCATTCCTGTCTATAATGAAGAGATGGCGATAAAAACAAGGATCAATAATATTATTCAAAGCAAGTATCCTGAAGACAAACTCGAGATTGTTGTTGTAGATTCTGGCTCACTTGATGCTACGAGATCAATCGTTGAGTCATATTATAAGGACAGAGTTATCCTTGTCACAGAAGATGTGAGAAGCGGAAAGGCGCGCGCTATCAATTTGGGAATGCAAACATGCAAAGGAGAGATAATCATTCTTACGGATGGAACAACTCACTTTCACAAAGAAACCATTTTAGAGTTAGTAGACTCGTTTAAAGACCATAAAATTGGTGCAGTTTCTGCATTATATGATGTACCAAATAGCGAAGACAGTAAAGAATCTGCTTCTGAGAGTATTTTTTGGAAACACAAAGATAATCTCAGGTTACTAGAAAGCAATTTGTATTCAACGTCGTGGTTATCTGGCGAAGCTTGCGCCTTCAGGAATAAGATCATTGAAAAAGTGAACGAAGACACTCTGGCAGACGACTCGAACATTGCATTGCAAGTCATATCAAAAGGATATAAAGCCATGATAAACCCCAATTCGCATTTTACTGAGAAATCACCAACACAATTTTCCGACTACGTAAAAATCAAATCGAGGAGAGCCTTGGGCGGTCTAATTGAAACATTAAGATTTAGATCTCTATTCTTGAATCGAAATTACGGATATTTTGGTACAATCATATTTCCGTACAGAATATTTGTTTGTCTCATTTCACCTATTTTTTCATGTGTATTAATAGGACTATCTTTTTTGGCATTTGCTGATTTTCTTACCAATTTTGGACCTTATGTTACTTTACTAACAATGCTTTTTTTGATCGTTGTCATTGTTCTGATGAGAAGCTTGGCAACTACTTTTTTTTTCACGCAATTGGTTACTATAATTGCGTTGCTTTGGCAAATATTCGGAAACAAAGATGTTCGATGGACCCGTTCAAAGAGCAGATTTTAGATAAACATGCGCACTAAATTCTGTTAGAAATGCTAAACCATGATAATGGATATGAGAACAAGAAGAATGAAGTAGATGTTTATTTGAAAAAGATACTTATTAACGTCTAATGCTTTGATTTTTGATGACTCAGGTTACCAAGAATATCCTGTTTTCAAATTGTCCACTCACAATTGGATTACTTGTAATCGTATTAAGCATTGTTTCAGTCACCTTTTATTTGACTACAACGGCGGCATCTTTAGATTCATCAACACCAAAATCA
>DAIRDV010000252.1:0-1817 GCA_036795955.1 Nitrososphaeraceae archaeon
TGCATGGTTTTTTAGAATCCTTTAATTTTGAGCTCTTTCTTTAATCCATTTTAATAATGAACAGAAATGACAGACTCGTAGTTGAGGTAACAGTAGTTGGCAAAGACAGAAAGGGTGTAGTAGCAGATGTCACTAATTTTATTTTCAAAAATGATGGAAACATTGAGGAAATTAATCAAAGCGTAATCAACGGGCTGTTCGGTATGCAACTAGAGGCGTCATTTCAACAGCGAGAATTTAGAAAGGAACCATTTGATATAGAACTAAAATCCCTTGCAAAAAAATTAAAAATGGAGGTAAAAGTCCATTATGAAGAATCTAAAAGATCAAAGAATATTGCCATTTTTGTTAGCAAAGAGAGCCATTGCCTAATTAAATTACTGGATGCAAAGTCATCTGGGAAAATACATGCAAATATTGTGGTAATCGTTGGAAGTGATAGTACGACCAAATCTATCGCAGAAAAATACAATATTCCATTTTATCATATTGTGCATTCCCAGCAAACCGATGCAGAGAATGAAATTTTAGAAATAATGGATCGTTATAATGTAGATTTGATAGTTCTGGGAAGATACATGCGGATATTGACTCCTAACTTTGTTTGGCGATATCCTGATAGGATTATTAATATTCATCCATCGTTATTGCCTGCTTTTCCAGGGGCATATGCATATGTCCAGGCATATGAAAGAGGTGCAAAAATAGTTGGCTGCACAGCTCATTTTGTAACAGAGGACCTTGACCAGGGACCTATTATTTGTCAAGAATCATTTAGAGTCAGACAACGAGATACTGTAGAATCAATTAAAAGAAGAGGTCAGAAACTAGAAGCAGTAACATTGCTAGAAGCAGTAACACTATACCTGGAAAACCGTATTCAAGTAAATTGGGGACGGGTTGTAGTTAAGAATACTAAATGAAACCTGGCAACCTGTACATTTAGTACAAACGATGTTAATTTTGATTAGTTTAATAACTTAGTTGGATACTTCTACTTGTATTGTCAATATACGACCTCAGTTTCAGCGAGATAAAGAGCAAGAAAAGGAGGGTAATAATCCCGCTGGGTTCTATAGAGCAGCATGGGCCACATCTTCCTGTAACTACTGATATATTGATTGCAGAATATATGGCCAATCAAATCTCAAAAAAAATTCCAGCTTATGTTATGCCAGGTATTCCCTATGGAGTATCATATGAACATGAATCCTTTTTCAATATTTCAATTAGCAGCGATTTACTCTCGGAATTATTGACTCAGGTTTGTATCTCATTGGCGGAAAATGGATTTCGCTCTATTATCATATTAAATGGCCACCATGGAAACATGGGAGTAGTACAATACGTTCCTCAAAAGGTAGCAAGCAAGAATCCAAAATTAAATGTATTTAGTATTAACTACTGGAATCTGATAGAAAGGGAATTTGATCATGCAGGGTTTGTTGAAACTTCCTTAATGCTGTCTATCAATCCAAAGCTAGTACAGATGAATAAGGCGAAGCCCGGATATTCAGACAAAAAAAGATTGCATGCCACATATTCTACTTTTCTCAATAATCCATCATCATTTAAGATTACAAAAAATGGTGTCTGGGGTGATCCTACCAAAGCAAATAGTTCAGATGGCAGAAAAATAATGTCAACAGCAATTAAGAATATTATTAGGTCGATAAAAGAACTCGATGAACTAAGTAGATAGATGACTTTTACTTGCTAAACTTTTATTTTCAATCTTGACTTGAATATGCAAGTATTGAATCAGAGGTAATAATTTGTTTAATAGTCATTTCAAGGAAGAAATCCAGATTATTATT
>DAIRDV010000253.1:0-1809 GCA_036795955.1 Nitrososphaeraceae archaeon
GACGAAGGTGATATGAAGCGAAAGGACTTTAATTTTGCAGTAGCGGGTGATTTTGGATGTTCGAAAAACGCAGAAAACACTGTCAGCAATATGGAGGGCAAAAAACCGGAGCTCGTAATACCATTAGGAGATCTTTCATATAGTAAATCAGCCAACTGCTGGCTTGATCTTATCTCACCTTTTAGTGATAAGCTGAAAGTTACCCTAGGATATCATGATGTAAATGACGGTGCATCCAAATTAAATCAATATGAACAGACCTTTGGATTAAAGAAACATTATGATTCTTTTGATTACAGACACGTCCATTTTGTAATTATGTCATCACTGTCTGAACTTGATAAGGGTTCAGATCAGTACAAGTTTATCAGTGAAGATTTGAAAAAAGCATCCGAAAACAAGGATATAGACTGGATAATAGTAACAAGCTACAGTCCATTTTACACATCACCATCAAAACATACAGCCGAAAAGGACATGAGGGATATCTATCATCCACTTTTTGAACAATACGGAGTTGATCTAGTCCTGCAGGCGCATAATCACAATTATCAAAGGACATATCCTATATCGTATAATTCTGCTGATAGTTCCAAACCAACAATATCAAATCAATTAACTACAGGTTATAATGGCCAATCTGGCGGCATTGTTTTTGCAATAGTAGGCACTGGTGGAGAAGGTTTCTATCCACTAGAAAGTCAGGCAGCCTTTACCGCTACCCAATTTACAAGATTCGGATTTCTAAATATAGAGATTAGTAACGGAAATCCTCACAACACATTAACAGGTACTTTCTATGACAACAAGGGAGACGAAATTAGAGATCAGTTTACAATTGAAAAGGATATACAAATTAAGAAATTAGTTGACAAGGGCTAGTTTAATTGGTAGACTTTCAAATATGCTGTAAGCCGAAAGACATCAAGAGATATTGAAAATCAAGCACGATTTATTCTAAATTGTTTTTTGGGTTGCTGAAGATTTATTAAAAGTTGTTTTAGCTCTTCATCGGATAAAGCCCTATTCAATTTTCCCGCTGAAGCAGCTGTAATTAAATAATTTTCTACTGCCATCGCTAATTCGGGTTTCACCATTCGGATGTTCATAAGCCTTTGTCTTGCATCCTGGTCTAGCAAAACCATTAATGCTTTTTGTCTCATCATTACTTCGGCCTCACGACGCTTTGCGTCTTCCTGATTATCTGATGGTGAAACAGACATTTATAGCCACAATTAATAATTACTAGCCGTATCTCTGAAGCTCTGGTCGTGAGCTTGCAAGATTTTTGTATATTTCAGTAGCCATTCTGTCGACCTTTTTCATACCTTCATCAGAAATAGTTCTGCCTTTGCTTTTTTTCGTTATATAACCTGCACCTTCCAACTGTTGCAAAGCCTTCCTTACAATTGCACCACCAGCTTTCTTGTGATGTGCTATATTGTAGCCAGATTGTTTCTTCCCTCCATACTCACTTCTAAGATCAGAAATACCAATGGGACCATTGATGTACACTTTCCTTAACAACGATGCACACCTAATATACCACCAATCTCTATTCTGCGGAATTTTTTCTACATGAGAGCCTGTCTTTACGAATTGGGACCACTGAGGAGCCTCAAATTTTTTATCCTTTTTCAAATTTTCTGCCAAATGAGTTATTAGATCATCGGCAGGAATATCATAAGCCTTAGCCATAAGATTCTATAACATTCTTGGAAATTCCCTTATAAATCATTTTATTCAAATTTCATCAAATTAAACGGCAATTATTTTCCGATAAACATGATTGCATTTCATACATGTAAT
>DAIRDV010000254.1:0-1806 GCA_036795955.1 Nitrososphaeraceae archaeon
AGGTTCTCTTGATTTAGTATTGGTGCCCTCTTTCAATAAATACATCTATGGGTACAGTAAATCAAGGCAAGGAAAAATAAATTCACCTATTTTGAAAAAAATATTAAAAAAGGAAATTATCGATAAATGCTTGATAGTTTCAATGGATGGCACTATTATTGGAAATGAGAATACTCTGGATGAAGTTTTTAATCCTGGTTTTAATTAATTCGATATTTGGAGAGTGGACTTATTGATGGCTTGTTTTTGATTCTCCATTCCAAACAATGTATGAAAGAAATTGCAGATTCTACAGTCGTTAGCACTGGAATTCCCATTTCAACCGCCTTTCTTCTGATTTGATATTCATCATCAAGCATACCAACATACTTTTCAATAGTGGACGTTGATGGAATGTTTATAATGAAATCAATTTTCTTATTGTAGAGGAGCTCTGCAATATTGGGTTTTCTTATTGGTTCACTTATCTTGTATACTTCCTGAACCCTGTCAGTTATTCTACTTTTGATAAATTCAGCGGTGTGCTCTGTGGCCAACAAGTTAAATTTCATGGAATTTACAAGTGAGATTGCCGAAAGCATTTTATCTTTATTTTTTTGTCCTCCAATGGTTATCAAGGCAGATCCTGAAAGTGGTAAATTATATCCTGCTGCTTCTAGGGCCTTTGATAAAGCATCATAAAAACTGTTTCCATGACATGCAACTTCACCCGTTGATTGCATTTCAACTCCTAGTACTATATCTGAACCTTCCAATTGCATAAAGGAAAATTGTGGTACTTTTATTCCAAAACCGCTTATCTTTAACCATGGTTCGGTAAGGTCTTCTGGCAATTTTCCATTTAGGATTGCTTTGGACGCCAGCGAAATTAAATTAATTCCAACTATTTTCGAGACAAATGGTGTTGTTCTTGACGCTCTAACGTTTGCCTCTATAACGTAAACCTCATCATCTTTAACCAGATATTGGATATTGAGAGGTCCTTTAACCTCCAATTTTTTGGCAATCACATTGGAGTAGTCTACTATTGTATTCATTGTTTGTCTATTCAGCCTCCAAGGTGGTATACACATCATGGCATCTCCAGAGTGAATACCTGCATTATCGATATGTTCAATTAGAGCGCCTATGATTACATCTTTACCATTACACACAGCATCTACTTCAACTTCTGCAGAATCCTGAAAGAATTTGCTAATTACAATTGGATATTCCGGACTAATTTGCGCTGCCTCGTTTATATAACGATCTAGCTGTTCATCATTCCATATTACCTTCATAGCTGCGCCACTCAGTACGTATGATGGTCTTACCAACACAGGGAAACCTACTTTTTGGGAAAATAACTTAGCCCCACCTAAATCTATAAATTTATTCCAAGGAGGCTGTTTTATATTTAATGAATCAAGTAGCTTACTGAATTTTTCCCTATCTTCAGCCATGTCAGTATGGACACTATCAGTACCAATAATGTTTACATTTAGTTGCCCTAATTTGGGAACAAGATTATTTGCTGTTTGACCTCCAACACATGTGACTATTCCTTTTGGTCGCTCTTTTTCATATATGTCGAGAATCCTTTCTAATGATAATTCTTCAAAATACAATCTATCGGATATGTCATAATCAGTAGAAACTGTTTCAGGATTGCAGTTAATCACTGATACCGACTTTATGCCATTATTCTTTAGACCCCACACCATGTTGACCGTCCCCCAATCAAATTCTACACTACTACCTATTCTATATGGTCCTGCACCAAGTACCATTACCGAATTTGTATCTTTTCTATAAACAATATCGTCT
>DAIRDV010000255.1:0-1799 GCA_036795955.1 Nitrososphaeraceae archaeon
CTCTTTTTTTTCTTTACGCGATCTTTCATCAGCATATAACCATAAAAATACTACAGGTATCCCAATTGCAAAAAAGATGATCATAGTACGCACGGGAACTCGTAAAGTAAATAATGCCAAACCAAAAATTACGGCTCCTATACCGAGAGCTGCAAGCCAACGATTCGTGAGATTATCTGCATTCAAATTCAAACCACTTTTTCAACCACTTTATCTACTGTATGTAGGTTCCCTCTTCATTTTGAATATATCTATCGTCATTAGATTTAGTGTCACCTGATCTTACCGAATTCATCTTCTTTTTTCGTAGCTTTCTCACTTCTTCAAGGATTTCTCTTAATTTATCCTCCGAAATCTTTGCAATTCTAGCGTCACATTCTATCCCTCTAGCATCAAGGACTTGCTCTGTCAGAGTAATCATTTCTTGTTTATCTCGTTCTTCATCTTCGCTTAACATGTTAGCGCTCTTGAATCGAAAGAAGGCAAATTCGCTCATCTCACTATCTTAATACTACTACAAACTTATTATTATTATTGATGAGCAAAATGAAATACGAAATCTTGCTAAATAAGATATCATGATATCCGTACTCTATCTCGTCTTGTCGCTCTTCTCAAATTTCCAACTCCTCTTATAATTTTCATCTCTAAGATTGAATCCTTTAAAAAGCTTGAAGTACGCCTCTTTAATCACTTTTTGGTTATCAATATCTGATTGAATCCAGAGAAATTCAAATATAGATAACAGGGAGTTCAGCTTGATTTCGTTATTAGAATAAACGCTTAATCCTTTTCCAGCTTCTGGATTACCGCCAAAATTGAAATCTGGAGAAATGTCAAGAAATGTCATTCTATCAAAAATCATTGTTGTCATTTTTGTTTGTAGGGGTTTTTGTAAATACTGAACAGAGATATTGGGAAAGTTATCATGAAATGAATCTCTTAATTCATCCTTAACTTTCTTATTCTCACAATAGACTATTGTCCTTACCCTTACACCATTCTTTGAAGCCTCCTCCAATAAATCTAGTATGCCCAATTTCTTTGAATGAACCAAAACTTCAAGTTCTGAAAATAAAACTAGTATTTCATCTATTGATGACGTGATAGATTTTCTAATGATATTGCGTATTTCATATGACTTGGAAACATCCTTTGTAAAAGATTTTTCTTTATCATATTCGAATTCTTTAATTTTCTCTTTGTAAGGTAACGCGATACTCCATAATGAATTAAATAGGAACTGCTGAGCAGACACGAAGGTTTTATCGGACATGCGCAATAATCTTCTCTTATCGTTATTCTCATTAAGAAACATCACAAATTCCGAGTCGTCTATAAGTAGGATATTGTAAGCGATTTTATCAAAATGCCTAATCTCAAAATAGTTTAGAAAACCTCTGTATAATGAAGCCTGTTTCAAACTTATATCGGAGATCATTCTTAATCTCAATCCTTTCTTCTTAAGATCAAGAAACTTTAGTGATAGGCCAGTAGAGTCAACGTAGCTAAAAAATTTACTGGAAAGAAAACAGTCAATACCTTCTCTTGCTCTAGATATATCCTGTAATGTAATTTTCGCAATGGACCTGGACCCTATACTAATTTCATTAACAGCAGGATTACGTGACAATTACCACGTACTTACAGAATTCATGATGATATAAAAGATATTTGAGGTGTAATTATTGGTTCACATAAACTGAAATTTTTGTCATATTTGAATTGTTTTGACTAATAAAACACAAGGAATTGCATCTGTCAATATCAGTATCCCTTTCACATTAAGCCTTCAACTG
>DAIRDV010000256.1:0-1790 GCA_036795955.1 Nitrososphaeraceae archaeon
ACCATGAACGGACACTAATACTTAAATAAGTTAAAACCGATTCTAAAAGCGATGATAAATACACATTTGGTGCATTTACATTCATACCCAATAGATTAGCATTGACATGTTCTCCTTTTGTGATCTTTACAATTTGGTTTCCGAGATATGAGTCCTGAAGCAAGACAAAAAATATCCAAAAAGTCAAGAAAGGATTTTGATTATAATAATCCTACACGAAAATGCTCAGTATGCTATACGCTGTCCGGATGGCATTGTTACACATGTAACGCAGATTTTTGCGAAATTCATTTCCACGATGAAAGACACAAGAAATTATGTAGTGTGCAGTAAAACTCAATTCAACCTGTGAATCTGCTTCTAAATTCAAGGCAAGTTAAACCAAACTAAGAATTGCTATTAATTTATTAAATGCGGGGGGTGGGATTTGAACCCACGAATCCCTAAGGAACAGGGATCTAGGAACTGAATGTAATCCATTCTAAGCTTCGCACTCGCTATTAGCGAGACCTGCGCCGTTGACCTAGCTTGGCAACCCCCGCATCGAAGTCTGCCTATTGAAAGTTATCCGGCCAAATTTAACTATTATTTAGAATATATTGGTGTTTAGTTATGATGAACACGAATATGCCATTATTTGGTACCAATGGAATCAGAGGTGTATTCGGAAAAGATCTTTCACTAGAATTTCTGGTCGATGTTACTCATTCTCTGGCTTCTTACTACAAGGAAGGTTCAATCCTTGTCGGCAGAGATGGGCGTAACTCGAACAATATCGTATTCAATATTGTTACTGCGGTGCTTAATTCAGATGGGATAAACACAGTTGATGCCGGCCTTTTGCCCACACCCTGTCTTCAATATGCCACAAAAAAAGATTCTTTTCAAGGAGGAATTATGATTACAGCTTCTCACAATCCTCCAGAGTATAACGGTGTGAAACCCATTGCAAAAGATGGGGTTGAACTTTCAAGGGAAGATGAAACCGTGGTTGAACATATTTTTAAAAACAAAGAGTTCATTAATTCGACAAAGATTGGGGTCAATCTCAAAGAGGAAATGATAATAGAAAAATACATTGATGAAGTTCTGAAACTAGTCGATACAGACAGAATCAAGCAACGCAAATTTAAAATTGCAATGGATTTGGGAAATGGTGTTCAAGCGCTAGTTGCTCCGATACTTGCAAAGCGACTAGGATGTACTGTAATAACTCTTAACGGAACCGTTGATGGGAATTTTCCAGGTCGAGGATCAGAGCCCACTCCTTTTAATCTCGATATACTATGTAATATTTCAAAAGAAAGTAATTCTGATATTGGCGCTGCCTATGATGGCGACGGAGACAGGTCTATCTTCTGCGACGAACAAGGTAGTGTTCACTGGGGTGACAAGACTGGAACATTGTTGGCCAGATATTTAATCACAGAAAAACACAACGGAGCCAAAATAGTATGTCCGATAAATACAACTAACATTTTGACAAAAATTGCTCAGGATAACGGTGCCAGTGTTATTCACACAAAAGTAGGCAGTGTTGAGGTTTCTCGCGAAATGGTAAAACAAAATGCGATTATTGGTATGGAGGAAAATGGAGGATTCATGTACGGAATTTTAAATCAGGTCAGAGATGGTGCGCTTACAACAGCATTGATGCTCGATTTAATGGCATCTCAAGAAAAAACACTCTCAGAATTACTGTCATCGCTTCCCATGGCCTACCAGCATAAATCAAAATTTCAGTGTTCTGACATGGCAATGGTTCAAAGAGTAATAGAAAATACCAAGGT
>DAIRDV010000257.1:0-1775 GCA_036795955.1 Nitrososphaeraceae archaeon
CTAAAAGCTAAAGACTACAGGTACATAAATTCAATTAATTGAAATTGATTTAGAAACTTGTGTCCCTTTTATAATATATTGTATATAATATGCTAGACTGACCATGAAGGTTGAATCAAGGTCAAAATTGGTGCAATATCATCAATTTGAACAAAACACACAGGATGTATCAATAAGTGATACACTTGATAATGAAATCGAATGTCCAAGATGCCATGAGGTTATGACTTTATTTTCTGGATTTGATTTTCTGTACTATCAGTGTGAAGAATGCCACTTACCCCTGTATACATCATCCAACCATCTTGATAGGCTATGATAAAAATTGGTTTAATTAAATTCTCCTGCGATCAACAATCCTAGACCGATGCCATGGTCTTGTTCTAACTTTCTGATTACAATCTTTACAACGCAAAACTATTTTTGGATATTTTAATTCGCAAGTGGAGCAATAATTAAAAAAGTTGTAATCGATTCTGCTAGGAATAGGTTTTCTTTGAACCTTCATTCCCTTAGGCTTTACCGGAATTGTCGTCAAATATTTGTTGTTTTGAGAAACTGCAAAACTCCTATCATAAAAAGTACTATCTGATAGTATTGAATTGGAGTCACTGTTTACACCCTGAGGTAAGTCGTTACATTTGAACAATATCATTCAAAGTTCTCCTCGTATCATAAAACAAAAAATTTTGTTTTGACTAGTTCTGGTCCTACTAGTCAATTTTTATTTCTTTGGATTTTGATTTTACAGATTTTTTCAGTTGTATTCTTAATTCGAGTATACCATTGATGTAACTAGCTTTTGTTGAGTCAGCGTCTAGTTCCTTATCTATTGGAAGCTCTGTATGATATTTCTTACTACCTTTTTCTGCATGTATCGTTACCAATCCCTCACCAATAGTTACCTTTGCATCCTCTTTGGTTATTCCAGGCATCTCAGCAGTTATAATCATTACATTATCTTTTTCATTGATTGATGTATCTACAAGCGGCTGACGTACAGTACTTTGGTCTACCAGCCCCCTAGTTGATGGTCCTACATTCCCAAATTCTCTAATGTGAGGTTTTCCTTCTGGTCCTATGGTAATTTGATATCCATAGTAATATGGCAATGTCTCTGAAGCTGTGGCTCCGGATTCTCGTACCGTCTTGAATACTCTGCTTAGCATCTCTTCGGCCTCCGAAAATTCTCTATCTATTTGCTCAAAAAATCTATCTCCAAATCCCCAAGATTCTTTCCACATTCTATTTTTCACCTTACATTATGTAATAGTTATTACAATATATAAATATTTCTTCTATGAAAAAGGCTTTATGACGAAATTTCATTAATTCTTTGTTCTGACCTCGGTGAGTCATTTTTAATTTAACGTGCCTTGAATGTTCCGTGTTTTAATCTAAACAGCTCCAAAAATCTTTATAGGGACCTTGAGAATTGGATTGCAGAATTTCTTTGCTTATTTCTATAAGGCTTGTGATAATTATTATTGGTTTCTCGGGATTGTTTCTTGTTATTACGTCTAGTTTGATCACAAATCACGATAGCAGTGTCCTAGCGAAGCCCGGAAAGGATAATCCTGGAAAAGGGCATGGTAAAGATAAAAAAGCAAACAAACCCAATGACCACCCTAAAGATGACCAGACACAGCAGAAAGATAATTCTGAAGATGATAAAGCAACCAAGCAAAATGTAAACAGAAATTTTGACTATGAATTTGCTGACGAAGGTGATATGAAGCGAAAGGACTTTAATTTTGCAGTAGCGGGTGATTTTG
>DAIRDV010000258.1:0-1773 GCA_036795955.1 Nitrososphaeraceae archaeon
AGATTGCTGGGTATAACTCAAGCCGCAGTAAGCAATTATTTAAGAGGTACTAGGGGCGATAACGAGTTAATAGCAAAATTATTATCATTAAGTGAAATCATGAGCATGATAAAAGAAATTCGTGATGATCTTTCTACAAATAGGGCATACACGGCAAAGACACTATCCAAATTTATTGCACTCTGCAATTATATGCGCTACTCGCTGATTATATGCGATGCACATCACAGTCTTGAAAGAAATATTGATGAGAAAGTATGTGAACAGTGTAAAGTTACCCTTACTGGTACCAAACAGTAGATAACCGTTATCAATAGAAATGCTATTTCAGGTTTTCCATTCGTACCATTTTCAAGACAATTGGAATAACATCTGACCCTTTCAGCGTTCCAATAGATCCCTTATTTGCCCATGATTCGGTAAAGCGTTCGCTTCCATCGCCTTTGATACCAACCCCAGATACCAATAATGGAATTGGGTCATCGGTGTGTGATTTTTTAATGCAAGGTGTAGAGTGATCACCAGAGATTACTACGACATGTTTTTTGGTCACGCGTTTCAAAAACGTGCCAAAAAAATTTTCATCGATTGACTCAATATTGGATTTCTTGCCCAATGCATCACCATCATGTCCAAATTCGTCTGGTCCTTTAATATGAACATAAACAAGATTGTAAGAGTCAAAAATTTCTAGGACTTCTTTTGCCTTTTGTTCATAATCATCTATTTTTTGTGAGCGAAATAGATCCATTCCGATTATTTTAGCTATTCCAATCTCTACCGGCATATCCACGAGGCAAGAGGTTGAAATTCCAAATTTCTCATTAATCGGTTGGAGGTGCGGTAGAGCATTACCTGCATCCCGTAGCAAAATTACATTCATAGTTTTCTTGTTTTCTGATATCCTAGCAAAATTAACTTCGTGTTCCTTCATCAAGACAATTGATTTTTGAGTAAATTCATTGACAATTTTGGCAGATAATTTGGATGATTCAGAATCATCTTCTGGCCGAGACTCTTGAACTTCCATATTCTCGACGTCAGTATTGGCGATTCCAATTCCGTTCAATTTACCATAAGCAGGATCGGTATTGGTTATTTTGTCAGAAAGAAATTTTTTGTTATGTCTAAATTTGATAATAACACGGTGAGAAATAGTTGGGTTTATCTTAACTGACACATCTGGATCATCAAATTTCAAATTTTGTTCTAGAAATGAGCAGATGTTACTGGCTTCTTGCTTTGTTATATCCCGCCCTGCACGTCTATCAATTATTTTATTGACATCCAAAGTAGCAAAGTTTCCCCTTAGTGCAAGATCTCCATCTCGGAAATCAATATCGGATCCGATTATTTCCACAATTCCCCTTCCAGCATACTTTTTCCCCTCAAAATTATATCCAAGCATATTAAAGACAGCAATATCTGATTGCGGAGATATCCCTTTTCCTACACTAATTACTCGACCCATTTTTCCCGTTCTTGCCAGAGAATCAATATTAGGAGTCTTTGCTGCCTCAAGAGGAGTTTGACCATTTAATTTAGGATTAGGTAGATCCCCTATTCCATCAAGTAGAACATACAATATGCTTAAATCCTGATTGTCAGACAATGCTTGAAGAGAAAAAGAGACTATGATTTATCTGTAATGTCAATTATTTTGATTCTTTTTTTTGCGAATTTGTTTACACAAAGAATTAAAAAGAACTGAGGAAATAGGTGTTTAATATAAATTGAGAATCATGGCTATTGGAAGTAGGATATTTGTTACAA
>DAIRDV010000259.1:0-1750 GCA_036795955.1 Nitrososphaeraceae archaeon
ATAACAGTTTTCTCTAAAATCATGATTTTCTTAATAGGGTTACCTTCCCAATGGTTGAGATCATCATCTCGTTTAAATGTCATTTTTTTTCATATTCTAGAAATCTTACCCATTCTGGAAACCATAAATTATATTCTGAAATCCCGATACCTTTGGATAGAATTGAAGGCGAATTATAAAATACATTATTTGCGCCCAACTCCTTAGATATCCTTGTATTTAGTTCCTCTAGTGGGGGCACTTGTCCGATATATTTATGGGCAATCAATTCTCTATTATGAGTATAGAGGCCAACCTGTCGACCGTCCACGGTTGGGACATAGCTGACAATAACGGAAACTGATTTGACACCTGCCCTTCTTAAATAATAAATAGTTTCCTTTGCGGTGATTCCAGTTTGAATCGTTCCTTGAATTAGACCAATGTTTTTTTGGCTAATTTTATGTTTAAGAATATATTTTAATGATTTTCCGGAAGTTATCATCTTATTCTTACTAATATTCTCAGAAAAATCTATCATTCTATCGGAATCATCATACCTGTCATTTATTATGGCCTCACCCAAGTCAAATTTTGGAATATTATTCCTGTATTCTGCACTAAACCCAAGAGTCATTGGTCTAGGATAATCAGGTTCTGCGTAAGCTGCATCAATATCTACGTTAGAATGTGTAGAAAGAAAGTCTGCTTGTACCTTTCCAATCCTCTTTCTAGTTTCATAAATTCCTTTTCCATTGATAGTAGCAGTAACATGAGACTCTCGGATAAACTCAAAGGGATCTATCATTGTTCTCGTAGTGGGAAGAGAGAGTATTTTTTGCTGACCATTTTCAACATCCATCTTGATTAATTGTCCTGGTCTTATATCTTCAAAATTCATATTTGGGAAAGGGATGCGAAGCGAATTTTCTGAAGCTATTATGGAGACAGAATTATTCTTGTCTGTACCACTTACAAGAGGTTTAAAGCCAGTAGAATCTCTATATGAATAAATCTTTCCATCATACATCATGGTTAAATTGCCCCTCAAATGCCTGTCCAAAAATTCACAAGCTTTTTCAGCGTTCTCCTGATCTATTAATAATCTCTTGAAAATACCATAAATCTTGTAAAGTGAATCGGCATTAGCCGCGTCACCCACAAGTGGATGCAAATGCAATTTTTCAATGTCAACAAAGAATCCGTCAAGCACCACACTGATCTTATTCATGCTTCTAAACCTAGGGGTTCTTTTGGATAAATAGCCTAATCCGATCGTATACCTAAGGTTACTATTGTCATCAACGGTTTTTGGAATTGAACGATCTCCGGGAAAGGGGCCAATACCACTAGATACCAAATTATCCATAATTATTTTCCAGTAAGCTTTTCCTCTATGTTGAAGCATCTGCAATGAATTGATAAAATATGAGACTAGGATTTCTCTATCCGCTGTATAATTTGCAATTGCAAAGATGCCGGCCAATGAACATTACTAGATCTATTGAGAAATTAAATATTTTGTTTGTGCAGACCTCGCCTTTAACGAGGCAACAGTTTAGGGGAAAAAGCAATGTGAAAGAATATAGACATGCTAAAAGCAACTGAAATTAATACTCTGGAAGATGGGTTTGGAATTACAAGGGGATTGAGACTAACAAATGCTCATGTAAATCCATGTCTTGGAAAATGACGATATTCAAGAAAAAAAATAGTTCAATTTCCATTGTATTTAGATAATGATTTTGGCACCGTCGTGAATACTAATAAA
>DAIRDV010000260.1:0-1740 GCA_036795955.1 Nitrososphaeraceae archaeon
ATTACACGCATGGTGCAAAGTAAGTTTGAACTGAATATGTATCTAGTGTCTTATTTTAATCTCAATTTGGTATCTAGTGCTCCTAGAAATTGATGGAATATGACAATAGCTGCGCAAATGCCCAAAAGACAAAAATCATGATAAAACCATGATGAGAAGCACTCCAAGTATAATTTTATATTTAATAGAATCTGTCAGATAATACATTACGGATTATGTACTACTCCATTCAAAAACGAATATCTGACAGGACTGTATATCTCATTGTTTTTTACATATCCGCTACCATGATGACCGCAATTACGTTCTACGCTCTGTACCAGAGCGTTATTGAATTTGTGGCCACAGGGAAAATAGTAATTGGGGAAATCCTTGTCAAGACAGAATTTCCATTTAAGGGACTTTCAAAGCTAGTTACCTACCTGATGATTGTTTCTGTAGTTTCCTGGTACTGCGTTACCAAACTTGGTGGAGACAAAGTTAAAGAAGTCTCACCAGCTCTACGTTCAATTTTTCAGCTTATTGTATTAGCAATAGTGGTTATTTCGCTATACGAATTTGTTTATAATTTTGTTGTATGGAGTTCGCTAATCACTCTCAATGCACTCGGAGGAAGCATTAATTTGGACACTATTAGTATCGCTTACCCCAACCCTCAGACGCCTTGGAACTTGGTATTTGCTACAAAAATGTCTCTGGCAGCATTCTTAATAGCCTCCCATGGGTTTTATATTATTTCAAAAAAGGATAAGACGTAGCTAAAACCTAATTAACCAAATTACAATCTTGATGCAAGGCAAGCAACGCTACACAGTAAACTTTAGGCAAAGTTATATGCCCGTTTTTTCCTCACAGAATATAGTAAGATGGCTTCTCCGGACAATTCTAACCAAGTTTCAGCTGAACAAAAAGTTAACGAGATGATTCAGCAATCAAAAATTCTTGAGGCTTATATGAATGATATTTTAACAAAAGAATCGACAGTTAACAGATTAATTGCAGAAGCCCATCTGGCTTCGGAGGCAATTCAAGAATTATCTGCATCAGCCAAGCAGGAGGAATCACTTGTTCCAATTGGAATTGGCATTTATCTTAAAGTGTCTGTTCCCACAGTAACTAATCTTCTTGTGAATGTAGGTTCGGGCGTTACTATTGAAAAGTCGAAAGAAAATACCAAGAATTATGTGGAATTAAAACTCAAGGAATTTGAGCTTGCTTCAAAACAACTACAATCGCAGAAAGACCAGGTGGCGATGCGTATGAACCAACTCCAAAATGAAATAAATACAGAGATTCAAAAATCACAACACCCTCCAGCTTAATTAGACTCAGGTTGTTCTCTGTTTGTTTGAAAAGTTAAAAAAAATATTTTCTGAAACCGCAAAGAGTCTTGGTCAAAAATCAATATCTAAAAAAGATATCGATAACATTTTTGATGAATTGCAGATAAGTCTAATGGAAAATGACGTAGCTCACGAAATTGTAGACGATCTGACATCCAAAATAAAAAACGAAGTACAGAATTTAAAATTAGAGCGATCAGAGGATTCAGAGCAGGTCATTACAACAAAATTATATTCATTTTTATCTGATTTGTTTTTATCTACAAATAACAAGACTGATATCATCCAATCCATTCTGGAGAAGAAGAGATCCAAAGCAGGACCATATTCTATTATCTTTCTAGGTATAAATGGGACGGGAAAAACCACTACCGTTGCAAAATTCTGTAAATTGCTA
>DAIRDV010000261.1:0-1730 GCA_036795955.1 Nitrososphaeraceae archaeon
ACATTTCAGGCTGCTATATGTGGCTCTATTGAGGGTATTTCCGTATTTTCTTTTAATGATCCGGTCCTGGCTTTGGAACACTTTATGGCAAATATGAAAAACTATGTTCTTATTATTTCAGATTTAAGAATGCCTGGCCTTAATGGCCTAGAGCTCTTAAAGAGAATAAAAGGAGCAAATCCCAATGTGAGAACGATCCTCATGAGTGCATATAGTTTTGAATTAGATAAATTATATCAGTCATATTTGAAAGAAGAGTTTATAGACTCCGCAATCGAAAAACCCGTAACCATACCTGCTTTGTGTCAGAGAGTAAGAGACGAATTTCAGGTTTATCAACTAAAATCACATTTAAAATGAAGTAGTTGTAATTAATATGTATCCATAAAGTACTAGCGATATCTCGAATGTTACTTTAAAAATACTACTTTCAATATTTTGTTGTTGAAAATCATTATTCCACTCTCACAACATAATTGTTTTCATGTTTTTGATTTTTTTACAAGATCAAATATTGTATATTCAATCTTATCTAATTTAACAGGTTTAACTAGAACTGCGATATTTTTCTTGTAGAAGACTGGGTTTTTTAAAATCTCTTTGCGTAATTGTTCGTAAGCGGTTATGAATAGTATTGACGCACAAGGAAATTTGGACAAAATTTCAATAGCAACATCGATACCATTTTTGTTGCCTGGTAATCTATAATCTATCATGTATACGTCAGATCTTAAATTATCTATTTCATTAATCACATCGTCACCAGTATGATAGGCGGTTGTTATTTCATATCCCTTTTTCACAAGGAAATCTTTGTAAAGTATTAAAATATCTTCTTCATCCTCGAGAATCATTATCTTTAGTTTTTCGTTATTTGATTGAGACATTACATTTCTAATTGCAGAACTAGGATTTCATATAAGATATATCCACTATCTTAACAAATAATCGCTAGGTCAAGCAACCAACCAATTAACAACAACATAGCTTAAAAGCTTAACAAAATTTGAACTCAAATCGACAGAATAAAAAATCAACAAGAAAATTAGACCAGATTGATTACCGCTGGGTTTTCCTGTTTGTTGTTTTAATCGTCTTTAATTTTGGAATTTTTGCGTCTAGTACCTAATCTATCTAGTCGCAAGTGCACATATAGATAATATAGGTCGAAGTCTCATTATAATGCATAAGAGTAATGGAGACTGAAATAGATTAATGATAAAAGACCTGGTCAATCCTTCTAATTTCAATGTCTTGGTTGGAAAACTCGGAGACGTTCTTACCCGGGCGCTAGATGTTCCCTTAGGATATGCGATAAATTGGGGTAGAATCTGGTCACTATGGCCAGTACATTTGGAGACAGCATGCTGCAGTGTAGAATTTGGAGCTGCTTCTGGTCCCAGATATGATGTTGAAAGATTTGGAATAATTGAAGCTTTTGGTTCATTAAGACAATGTGATTTGATTGTAGTTCAGGGTACTGTTACAAGAAAAATGGCTCCCAGATTAAGAATGGTTTATGATCAGATGCCAGATCCAAAATATGTTATTGCCATGGGTGCATGCGCAATTACAGGAGGTCTGTACATTGATTCTTATAACGTGCTTCCAGGTGTTGATGGCATTGTTCCTGTTGATGTATATGTGCCAGGATGTCCACCAAGACCTGAAACCCTAATTCAAGGTTGTATGTTGCTCCAAGAAAAAATAAAAAGGTCGAAGATTAGATA
>DAIRDV010000262.1:0-1721 GCA_036795955.1 Nitrososphaeraceae archaeon
TAGATCCGGGATTTAATAGCGGATGGAAGAAAGTTCAAGGAGTCTGGAAACTAAAAGGAAGTAATATCGGAAAAGAGTTGACCAACAGACCAATCGACCTAGTTGATTTTAATGGTAAAGGCAAATATAGTTCACCTGAATTCACTTGGAAAGACAGACACGGTCCAACTGCAATAAGATTTTTGGACTCCGACAAACTAGGAAAACAATACAAGAACGACGCCTTTGTCGGCGATATTCACAATGGGACTCTTTACCATTTTGAGCTGAACAAAACAAGAACGGGATTTTTGCTTAATGGACCTCTTAGTGACAAAATTGCTAACAACACAGCTGAATTGAGTCAAGTTATCTTTGGAAGAGGGTTTGGAGGCATAACAGACCTAGAAGTGGGCAGAGACGGATATCTTTACGTGGTTTCATATGTTAACGGAGCAGTATATCGCATATCTCCTGCAAATAAATGATCTTGACTTTAATATATCCTTAAAATGAACGTGTAATTTCAAGAATAGCTAGTTTCTAATGAGTCTTATCAATTTTTATTAGGATCTAATTTAGAAGTTCATATTCGTGGTGTGATTGACTGATATCGTTTTAGTAAAGTCCGATCCAATAATAAATCAGTCTTCGATTAGGGCAATTCAGATTATCAGATCATTAAGAAAGAAATACTCCATAGTCGGACTTGGGTGGCAAAGACAATCTAAATTGGAATATGGGGAGAATGACAATTTGGAGATGTTTAATCTTAGGGCGCCCTATGGTTACGAACGATTTGGCTCTCTTCGGTTATGCGCATATTTTCCAATATTCTGGATATGGGTATTTTTTAAATTGTGCGAATATAGACCTAAAACTGTACACGCTTGTGATCTTGCTACAATATTGCCTTGCTTCCTTTACAAAGTATTGTTCCGAAGGAAATTGGTATTTGATGTACTTGATAGGTATGGAATGACATATGTGCCCAAGAGTAGGAACATCTTTTTTAAAATCCTGTATTCGGTTGTAAATTCAATAGAAGATGTCTTTGCAAGAAATTCCGATGTACTGATCACAGTATCAGATAAGATGTTCTTGACATTTAGCAAAAAACCAAAAAATTACATCACAATAATGAATTGTCCTGAAAATGATTTAAAGAGATTGCCTAAAATAGACCCCGTTGGTTATAAAATTTTGTTCACAGGAGCTATAAGAAGGGGAAGAGGGTTAGAAACTATACGTAACATAGTACTGGATGAGGGTGACATACAACTTGAAATAACCGGTAAGATCAAAGATGTCAGTCTACAAAAAGATATTGAAGGAATATCAAATATCAAATATCATGGATTTTTAGAACGTAAAATGCTATTAGATTTGGAAGTAAATTGCGATGTGATGATTGCGTTATATGATCTAAATCTACAAACACAATATGAGTACGGAATGGCAAATAAAATTCTAGAAGCTATGATGTGCGGTATTCCAGTCATAACCAACATTTCGCATGAATTAGTTAATGATACGAAATGTGGAATTATTGTGGATTATCAGAATGTTCCACAAATAAAAAACGCCATACTCTCTCTAAGAGATGATCCGGATTTGAGAAAATACTATGGAAATAATGGTCGTCGTGCGTTCCTTGAAAAGTATAATTGGGCTAAAATGGAAGAAAAATTGTATATGATATATGAAATCCTACTGGATAGACAAAGGGTATAGATTCATAC
>DAIRDV010000263.1:0-987 GCA_036795955.1 Nitrososphaeraceae archaeon
TGTTACAACGACAAGTTATATCATGCTCGTTACTGTTCGCCCCATAAGGGAAAATCCATTTACCACCTTCTATCTCAGCAAATAGAGAAGGGACACCAACTTTCAGATCCATTTTCTGATTTCCGGTCGCGTAACCTTCAATTTTATAATTATTAGGACCGAAAGTTTTTATAATATCTAATAAATAATCCTGAGCGCCAACATTTTCTAAGAAAATCATGGAGGGTTTCATTTCTTCAGCCGTATTGATTATCAACCTGGCAATGTTTAGAGGTGAGGCATCGTGAGATATTCTAATATCGCAAGGAATACGAGAACCGTTTTCTGTTAAAGCTGTCGTAAAAACTACAGTGGGGCAATGTTGTTTACCGGACCTATGACCTAGATCAATTCCCATGAATTTAGGTAAATTAACATTATTAACCAAATCTTTCATAGATAAATCAAAATCACGATATGATAGAACTATATCCCTACTAATCCACGTTTCATCTGATGATAAGGCAATGAGACGATAACCGCGATTATAGGCAATTCTACCGTAAACACGCAGAGCGTCTTTGAAATATTCAGAAGGATGATTTTCCGGCCACGGTGACTCAAAATTAGGACCTACTTTCACTTCAGGACACTTATTAATATCTGGAGAAGTACGCCAATAACTAACAATGTCTTCAACATGCCAAGGTGTACCGATACAATACCAGCGAGCGGCAGGACCATCTAACATTGGAAACCAGTTAGAAAAAACAGTATCTTTTACCACTCCTCGTAATTTTGGTTGAATTAAAGAATTTCTCATCCCACTGATGTCATCGAATATTAATAAATCTGCTCTGCCTCCCGTAGTTGCAGAAAGCACTCCTGCTACTTCTAGCGAAGCATCACGCAATTGTTTAGGACGATCTATTAATATTTTCGTTGCCGACCATACTCCATTACGAGCTGGTTTCAATGCAGGAAATACTTTCTGAACCTTTTCATTTT
>DAIRDV010000263.1:997-1715 GCA_036795955.1 Nitrososphaeraceae archaeon
GATTGCCGTTGATGGAGTGGTATACACCATCCTCATTTTGTACAATGGTTGTGGCAATTTGATTAAGAGATTGTTTGCCCAAATCTAATGATTCTGTGGCGATTTTAATGCGTAAATTGGGGTTATTGCCTAATTCCCATAAAATACGCCCAATTAATTGTGCTGATTTACCCGATCCACGGTAAGATAACAGTAAGCCATTTTTATTCCGATCCATCCAACGATGCCACATAGTATGAAAAGGAGCATTGACATAACTGTAGATATATTGAGTAAATATAGCTGAATCCTTACGGGCTAATTCAATCAACGTATCTTCAATTTCTGTTTCGCTTAAATCAGATAAAACTTCAGTTAGATTACTATCCACCGTCCTTTCCTCTTACGCCGCTTGCTTGGTAATCGTATCGGGAGTATATTCACTCGCTTCCAAATCTATAGTTTTAGAACTAGCCTCAATAATTTTTAGAACAGAAGCGCGTTTAGCTTCTTTAAGCCGCTTTTCTTCGTCTGATAGTTCATTTTCCATCGGAGTTTTTTCTATTTTCGCCATTGCATCAGTGGCCGTATCAAAAATTTTGTCTTTTCGATCCGCAACAAATTTCATGGTTGCCAAAATATCTACCCATTTAGTAGGGCGCACTCCATCAATAAGAATAGCCTTAGCAATAAAAGTTTCTAGCATTTCTAAAACAGACAATTCCGATGCTTTGTCAGC
>DAIRDV010000264.1:0-1684 GCA_036795955.1 Nitrososphaeraceae archaeon
CTTTTATGATGTCAAATACTTTCATAAGTGGGTTAAGCGAACTATATGGATCCTGGTGAATCATCTGAGCTTGTTTGCGAAAGCTCAGGAGCTCCTTTCCAGTTTTTCTTGTAATATTACTACCATTGAAGTTAATTGAACCTGAGTCTGGATCGATGGCACGTAGAATTATTCTAGCCAACGTAGTCTTACCAGATCCTGATTCGCCAACTAAAACAGAAACTCGTCCCTCCGGAATGTGAAGGCTCACACCGTCCAGCGCCTTTTTGTAATTTCTTTTTCCAGGCCTAAATATGGAAGAAATTGATGATTTGACTGGAAAATATTTTCTTACGTCATGAATTTCTAAGATATTATTCAAAAACTGTGAATATAGATAACAAAATGTAATTTAAACGATTTGTAAATTTAATGGACATGAGGTTATAACCAGTACATTTTTTAAATTTACTTAGTATTTGTTTCAATAAAGTTACCATGACCGATACATGATCGATCCACCTTTCCGTTTTCCATCACTATCATTCCCCTGACAATTGTAACAATCGGCCATCCCTTCAGCTTCCACCCATCGTAAATTGAATAATCCGAATGAGAATTTAGTGACTCTGGTGTAACGATTTGTTCTTTATTCATATCTACAATCGTCAAATCTGCGTCCGAACCCTCAGCAATAGTACCTTTTCTTGGGAATAATCTAAATATTCTTGATGCGTTCGCGCTACATATTTCCGAAACTCTAACGAGATCTATTCTCTTTTTGTTAACTCCTTCACTTAGCAATACTGGAAGCATTGTTGCAAGACCTGGAAATCCTGACAACGCATTCCAAAAATTCCCATTGGCTGTTTTTGTTTTAAAGTCATTTGCAACATGATCTGTTCCTATGGTATCAATAATGCCAGAATTTATAGCATCCCATAGTTTTGCTTGATTTTCTTTTGGTCTTAATGGAGGAACTACTTTGCCCTTGATATTATCATAATCAGTACCGTGCGTTAAGTAATGAGGACATGTTTCAGCCCATATATTTGATTTCGGATGTAATCTTCTGTATTTGTCTATTTCATTCAAGGCTTTCGATGAGCCTATGTGTACAAAATACAAATTTGGATTATTATGATTTAATGCAATCTTCATTATTTTTCTAATTGCAAGGACTTCTGATGATTCTGGTCTTAGTGATGACCACAACTTGATGAGATTCGAACTAACATGCTCATTTAATTTGCGCATTTTTTGAATATTCTTTGAACAGATTGAATGATCTTCTGCGTGTACCAATAATATCGAGTTCAATTTTGATGCATTCTTAATAATCTCACTCAGTAATTTACCGGTCATATTTACCTCCATCTCTTTTATGGAAGTAGAACCAGGCTCTTGTTCTGCTAGGATTTTGTTAAGGCAGGATCCTAAATTCATATATATTTTAAATGAATTGATTCCTAATCCTTTAAGGTATTTCATGTCTTTGACTTGGTCAAGTTTCAGGATAGAAGCATGTACAGCATAATCAGTAATGTGACTTTTCGCGCTAACTTCGAGTTGCTTTGTAATTTTCCTATATGAACCATCTAGCCTCATCATGCGCATTATAGTCGTTACTCCCCCTGTGACTGCGGAGGTCGATTCGGTCGACGCCGCTTCGCCTATTGGAGTATATACTCCATAATGCACATGA
>DAIRDV010000265.1:0-1671 GCA_036795955.1 Nitrososphaeraceae archaeon
TTGTGTTATTTAAATTAAACTTGAGATCATGAAAAGTTCTAAATTTTGGAAATTAGAATCTAGCCTACGACGGACGGATTGAGGGATGAAGTTGTAATTTATTTTTGAGCCAGTTTCTCGACTTGGTGATCTTTTATTATCTTGATAATGGTTTCTGAAACAGAGAGTTTCGCCTTTTCTTTCTCCTTTAATATCTCTCTATATGCATCCAAGGTTATGTAAACTGGTATTGAACCTGTCCCTTCGAGTAGTGCCTTCACCCTATAAAGGCCGTTTTCTATTCCTCGTTCTGCTATTTTCTTGAGTTTTATTTTGTCAATAAATCCTCCCAGTGGACCCATTGGCATATCATATTCAACTTTTATGCTAGTCTTTGTTTCCTTTTCTTGAATTGGTTCGAAATTTACCGTAATAATCCAGCTTTTAAATGGTCCTTCAATCATTTTTGCCACGATTTTGCGATGAGGAATGTATTCTGTAGTTTCACAATCCCATTCTAATCTCTTGCCATCAAAATCTCCGTTTATTCTAAAGATGGTTCCAACTCCAAACCCATTTTTCACTTCTAAAGGTATTACATTCAAACCCATATTTTCTGGAAACTGGTCTGCCATGTGTTCGGGCCTTGCAAAATAGGTAAATACTTCACTAATAGGAGCATTAATTGTCATGCTCTTATCGATCGTAGTCAATGTAAGATTCAGGATTCGCTAAACTGGATTTAAAGGTTTCTTAACCATTCAAGGAAAGAAATCGTATAGAATTTCGATTTTCACTTGGTGCTATTTTCCTGTTGCTCGTTAATTCATCTCACCCTAATTCATTTTGATAAAGTATTTGCTCGGAGAAATCAAAGCGCTTTTCATACCAGTCGTTGTTAATGGAGAAAAATATCCATCACTCTAACGGGTTCTTGTTGACTATCTCATCTAGACAATTTATTATATCTTGTTTAGTAACTTCAATTGGGTTATTATCAAGATGTCCTCTGTCAGGCATAATTACGTCAGCCGCCTCATCAAGTGATTGCTTTAGCCTTAATTGCTCGAATTTCAGCTTTTGACAAACTTTCTTGAATCTCTCATAGTATGCTGACTTGTTAAATTTATGTGCAACTGTAGTACACGAAGATAGCGAATAACCATGTGGAACTCCCTCATTAGAAAATACATAGGATAAGGCGTGGCCGAGTGTGGTTGAAGAATTCCCAAACCCGATACCAGATAGCATTGCGCCGTAGGGTAACAGATCTTGCTTATCGTTTATGATCGCATCTTCAAGTATATCAAAAGCTTCTTTGCAAAATAGCTTAGTGAAGGGATTTCCCAATTTGCTATCGTATCCTTCTGATGCCTGAGCTAACGCGTCGCATGCAGAGTTCCTCATAATATTAAATGGCGTACCGGGTAGGAAATATGGATCAACTATTGCCGCATCGGCTAAGAATGCCTCATCTTGGAGTAGTTTTTTCTTGTGATCAAAGCTAACTACTGCGTAGGTTGTCATTTCTGCACCAGTTCCAAAAGTAGTGGGAATCAAGATTTTTGGAATGCCAGTTAACTTACCTAGATATTTGCACACATCCATTGAACTACCTCCTCCAAGCCCGATATATGCAGAAATTTTTTTATCTTCATATTTTTTTCTGATTTCCTCAATCATTTCAATTGC
>DAIRDV010000266.1:0-1646 GCA_036795955.1 Nitrososphaeraceae archaeon
ATAACCGCACAAAATACATCGAATGTAGATTATATCCTTCCCCTTGATTCTGGCATAATTAAAAAGCAGATCAGGTCGGTATTAACCGACATTCCAATTCATGCATTAAAAATAGGAATGGTGTACAATAATGAAATTATTACTGCAATACGAGATGCCATAGACAAATCAAAAATTCCTATTGTATTAGATCCAATTATCTCTGCTGGGACCGGAGCCCCTCTTCTTCAAAAGGAATTTTTGGATGATTTTAAGGATAAACTAGTACCTATTTGCGATGTATTAACTCCCAACGTCCATGAAGCGCAGGAGCTATCCGGGTTAACGATAAAGAACAAATACGATATTAAAAGAGCGGCGTTAAAAATACAGAAACTGGGCGCAAAGAATGTTGTTGTAAAAGGCGGTCATTTCAGAAAGGACGATGAAACAATAACAGATACGATTCTAGATTACCGTGGAAAATTCACTATACTGAAAAATAATAGGATAAAAATAGTTGAAACCCATGGAAGTGGTTGCAACTTTTCTGCTGCACTTACCGCCTTTATTGCATTGAAATTTCCTATAGTTCAAGCCTGCCTGATGGCAAGCCAATATGTACACAATTCAATTGTAAATATTGTTAAAATTGGAAGAGGGATTCCCGTGAACAATCCGATTTCAACAATGTATGAACAATCCTGTAGATATAATGTGATAAAAGAGCTGTCGGAAGCAGTTGAACAATTAACTAGCCTGAAGAATTTTGCAATATTAATCCCTGAGACTCAATCAAACATTGTCTACGCCATACCCAATGCAAAGACCATCTCCGATGTTGCTGGAGTTAGCGGCCGTATTGTAAGAGCCGGCAAAAGGAGTATTCCAGCCGGTGGTATTAGGTTTGGTGCTTCAACTCATGTAGCGTCTTCGGTACTTGAATATATGAAAACTAATCAATTGGTGAGATCGGCAATTAACATCAAAAATGATAAAAGAGTGTTAGAAAGCTGTACCAAATTTTACCGTGTAGCTCGCTACAATAGAGAACAGGAACCTAAAACCATCAAACGTAGAGAAGGTAGCTCTATTCCTTGGGGAATTAGTAATGCATTGAGGGCCGATCCCGACGCCGACGTCATATATCATTTAGGTGACATTGGAAAAGAGCCTATGATAATTATTTTCGGGCAGACTCCCAGAGAGGTTGTTGGTAAAGTCAAAAAATTACTTGAAGAGAAAAATATTTGAATAGTTTTTACCTTATATTATAGTTCAGTTTATCTATAATTTTAGATGAAGGCAATAATTTTAGCTGGAGGTCTTGGAACCCGTCTTCAACCATATACGTTTTTCATTCCTAAACCCATGTTGCCGCTGGGAAACAAGCCCTTATTAGAACACATTATCGAGTGGTTAAAGAACGATGACAATGGGATAGATCATATAGTAATTTGCGTAAGTTACTTACACAGATCGATAGAAGACTATTTTGAAGACGGAAGCAGACTTGGTATAAAAATAGAATACGCAAGATCGGATAGACCACTTGCAACTGCAGGACAGCTATTAACGGCCAAAAAATTTATCGACGATAGATTTGTCTGTGTGTACGGCGATAGCATTTATGAGTTCTCACTTAAGGAAATGATAAAGGAACATGA
>DAIRDV010000267.1:0-1637 GCA_036795955.1 Nitrososphaeraceae archaeon
TCACCACACACTGTTTATAAATAAGTTATGTGAAACAACCTTTTCGAAGTCCCGAATTAGTCCCTTTCTTTGGTTACTGTAAATCGAGTATGTAAATCTACCAAAATTTTGTAGGAAAAACGCCCTAGAACAAAAATATTACGCAACTGTCCGCACCAACATTTTGTGTTACTTGCGTAGTTAAGCGGATTAAACGAGTTCACATTGTTCGTCCAATAACGTTGATAAGTGTGTGCCTTCTGTTCAATAACTATCTCACAAAAAATAATTCATGCGATCAGCATCGATAGGATAACTGGAAACAATCCAAGAAAAAAAATGAAATGTAAGGACCTCTTTAAATCCTTTTGTAATGACTTAAATAATATAAATGTTGGCTTTGCAAAAATCCTTTTCCGATGGATAGAAATACAATGCCTAATGATTTTGGCAGATCAACGGGGAACCCCTTCAAATTCTTACCCTTCATGTCAGACATGCAATCCAATGGGACTGTCGTCGATAAAATTTCCAGTGGTAAAATCAAATTACTATCGAGTTGCTTTAGCGAAGTTTTTTAGCTAACCACAAATTAATCACATTCAAAGAAGTGGTATTACTCTGAATTTATTGAAAGCATATATTTGATTATGAAAATGTTAGAATATACCTTTCAACACTTATCTGGCTTTGGAAGTACAAAGGAAAAAGAACTATGGAATAGGAAGATTTACACTTGGAGTGATTTGGAAAAATCTTATAAACAACAGTTGAATTTTGCTTTTGATGATCATATCTCTTTACTCTCCGAATCGAAGAACAAACTGTCCGACGGAGATGTTACCTATTTCACAACTCGACTTCCCAACAGTTTGCATTTTTTGATTCCTCATTCTTTTCCAGAAGATACAATATTCTTAGATATTGAGACCACGGGTTTAAGTGTGTATTACGATAAGATCAACATTGTTGGGTGGTCCCGATTGGATGAATATGATGTATTTATACAAGGTGATTATCTAAGTGAGCAGAAACTAATTCAAAGCATCGCATCTGCTAAAACGATAATTACTTTTAATGGTTCAATGTTTGACTTACCTTTTCTAAGGAAATATTTTGAGAATATTTCAGTTCCACAATGCCATATTGATTTGAGGTTCTTTAGCAAAAGACTAGGATACCAAGGTGGGCAGAAAAAAATAGAACAACAATTGGGTTTCCAAAGACCGGACAATTTACTTGATGTAGATGGGTATGCAGCTACTATTCTCTGGTACAAATATAAAGAAGGAGATTTGGAGTCATTAAAGCAGTTGATTCAATACAATGCCTTTGATATTGAAGGGATGAAATTTATCTTCGAAGAATTGACCCTTCAACTAATAGAAAAGGAGGGATTGCCAATTAAGCCAACTCACATTTATAATTTTTCTAACCATAACAGTCAGTTTCATTTTACAAGCGACCCCGATTCGGAAGGTATTTTCATTTCACATTTTTCAGGTGACAAAGGACCTTCTTGCACAATCGGCAGCCTAAAGAGCGTTGTTCATGAGAAAATCGTTGGAATCGATTTGACCGGATCAGAAAAGCGAGCGACGGGATGGGCATTGATTGAGAATAAGCACGCAGTAACGAAAACAATATTTACCGACGAA
>DAIRDV010000268.1:0-1631 GCA_036795955.1 Nitrososphaeraceae archaeon
GAGCAGGTTGTAAGGAGAGCTCGAATTTTGCATCTATTGCTTAAGGAAAAAAAGACTCCAGTTGTAGAACCAAGCGAATTTTGTTTTTCATGCAAGTACTATCAAAGATGTTTCGGTCAGCAAAAAGAATCAGAAAATTTGCTTGATGTCTTTGGAATTGGCAAAAAAAAATAGCCGTCAGGTAGATTGTTTTTGTTCTCTTGATCCCTTTAACAACTGATTAATTCTTTTGGTTCGAACTCCAAATAGGATGCCTGTGAATATAACAAAGGCTCCTGTCGCTATACCATACATAAAAAATACATCTGACATACTGCCATAACTCTAAATCATTAACATTTAATTTTTTCTAAATTTCCACATTCAGCGTTTGGGATAAACAATGCTGAATTCCTTTTCACCACCAGTTGATTGAAAGCTACTTGTTTGTTTAAAGAAATAAGTTCCGTTTACCAAAAATTCCGAGATGCCATTACTTGTGGCAATTTTGGACAGATTCAAACCACGACTTGTATCAATTATCTTTTTATCTTTTAGAACCAGAGTTCCGTTTCCAATAACTGGAAAAATACTATCCTGGGAATCAATAAATCCTTCTGGTCTTTGGCCTATATCACCTGAAACAATTCTCGTGGAATTGGAATACACATTATAGGATACAGACTCTAGCATTATTGTAATCTTATTTGGATTGTACACATCAAAGATGATTGACAGATTTCCAGTTTTGTCATCGACGATGTTAGCAGTGATGTTTTTGATAGACAATTCGGGAGGTACAGAATCCTTAACTGCATCGTCATTGAAAATACTAGCCTCGACGAAATTCACACTAGTAATACCTAGTTTTGAAACATCATTTAACTGAAAGCTTCCATTAATAGTGGTAGAATAAATTATAATCAATGCTAAAGCAATCGTGGCAATAGCACCTGTAATTTTATTCTCCATGGGGTGTGCTATAAACAATAGATTATTTTAGTCTATTTATTACTAAGTGGCAAGGCTGACAGTCCAAATAGACTTTCAACCAAGTCCACATTATTTTTGGACTAAGATTATATTTATGACCGAATAATCGTGATTATGTTCATTGGGACCAGAAGGGCCATTCTTATAGCTGTCATTGGTGCAATTGTTGCGTTTATTGTTCTGTTTCCTGCTATACCCGACTTACTGAGAGGAGGCAGCGAATTGAAGGACGTGACAGTCGGCATTCAAAACATCACGATAGAAAATACCAATACTATTAACAACACTATCCCTTTAAAAGTAACCTTCAAGATAAATAATCAGGACAATAAAGCATTGTCAACTTCTAAAATTGATTACACAATTTATGCAAATAATACCAGTTTGGGTAATGGATTACTCTCATATGAAGACATACCACCAAACGGAAGGCCACAACTGTATCCACATTCGCCTACCTCACTTGAATCTACGTTTGTACTTGATCGCACGACATCTAATTCAGCACTATTTGATAAAATCCACAATGAAAAATTTAATACAAATTCTACAGAATGGAAGGTAAACGGAACAGCTCAGATAGATTCTGCATTTACAATATACCCAATTGATTTCAGCGGCAATCTACCCGCCCAAAATTAGGAATTTATTCTTCGTTC
>DAIRDV010000269.1:0-1628 GCA_036795955.1 Nitrososphaeraceae archaeon
TAGAGCAAAGAAATTTGCAGGAGTTATAGAAATAGATATGTTGTCATTAATCAAGACACGAGATAGATTCACCGGCGACGTATCGATATCGCTTAGTGAACAACAACCATTGGAAAATAGAGATGCTCTTATTGTGGATGATATGATAAGTACTGGTAATAGTATCATTAAAGCGACTGAAATTCTGAAAAAAAATCATATTGGTAATGTATATGTCTTATGTACCCATGCACTCCTACTTGATGATGCCAAAGAAAAATTACTCAAGGCCGGAGTAAAGGAAGTTATATCCACTAATTCAATTCCCAATGAATTTGCTAAAGTTGATTTAAGTAGTGTAATATCAAACTATTTCGCAGATCATTAATTCTTTGTCTTATCAAAGATTTCTCATTAAGCTTTGATAATTATTGTTACCTGACTATTAACGGTTCTATCTAACTCATCTGTTACTGCTTTTAGGACATGTGCAGTGGACGACAAACTAGAAAAATCCAAAATTCTTTTTCCATCAACAATATGTATTTGCGGCGCGAGAGCATCTTTTGAGAAGGCATCTTCATGAACCAATGATTTAATTTTTTCTTTCATTTCTTGAGGGCTGCCGTTGTAGATATCAGCATTTTCAATCGATACTCTCACATGTCCGAACTTATCTAATACCAATACAGGTTGCTTCTTTGATTTCAAAAACAATTTCTTTTTATGTATTTCGCATGCAAAAATGTAATAATCTTTCATATTGAATATTCTATGCACACCTTCATTGATACCAAAAAGCTCACACGCCAATACCTCAGCTTCCTCATCATCAATTTCTTTTGCATCATTAGCACTCGCATCTAACTTCATATTACCATTGACAGTAACACGCAAAATAGACTTCTCACTTATATATTCAGATTGAGTGGAAATGGATTCAGGAAGAGCGCCCTTGGAAATAGCAATTTTTTCAACTTCCTGAATAAAAAGAGATATGTCATCAGGGGTAGGTTTATCAATTATCTTTTCCCTTTCTTCCCGAATTGATGCAGTACAAACACCGATTGAGGATATGACTTCTGAATTTTCAGCTATTCTAAACTGACACTCCAATTTCTTTGCAATAAGTGGAACAAGGACCGATGCACCACCACCACCTCCTATTAATACAAATTTATCATCTTTTAATTTGTATTCTCTGATTAAAGTTCTAATAGTCGGAATTATCTTTTTGGTTGAAATATCTAGGATTTTGTTTGCTACTTCTTCCAT
Organism: Nitrososphaeraceae archaeon; assembly: GCA_036795955.1. Taxonomy (GTDB): domain Archaea; phylum Thermoproteota; class Nitrososphaeria; order Nitrososphaerales; family Nitrososphaeraceae; genus TA-21. The sequence continues at coordinate 1,255 of DAIRDV010000269.1, forward strand.
GTTCATACCCAATCTTTGTCCCAATATTGATAACGCTAGCTGAGCAGATTCCTTATCGCCTTTTGCATAGTCATTCTCAGGGATTATTCCCAAAGCATTAGCAGCACATGTTGTGGTTATTGCAAACCTCTTACCCGCACCAGCTTCGATTCCAATGTAATCAATCGGGTCCCCTTCTCTAGGCATGAATGTTACTATTTGTCCTCCTTCTAATTCCTGAGGTTCTGCAAAGCATGAATACTTCAAACCCGAAATATGTGCAGACCTAGGTCCTACATCTGTTATTTTTTTCCCCGACCATCTCACAAGAGAACCACCAGCTATTCCGACTACCTTGACATCTAGTGATTTTATACATGTTGGATGCTCCATTA
>DAIRDV010000270.1:0-1628 GCA_036795955.1 Nitrososphaeraceae archaeon
AATAAGAATTCGTCTGGCTTGATATAAGAATCTTTAAACATTGTTAGAAGTAACGACATTTCTTTTTCTCTGTGGTGAAGTTCATTAGGTATGTACCGGGGAGATAGCTTGGACCTATCATGGAAGATTCTACTTTCTGACAATTCTTAGATAGAATGTTATCATGAACAATAATATATTTATTAATTGATAACCGACGATTCACGATATGTTGATAGAAGCGATATTCAGATGATACTTCATATATTGAGTTAACAATAAGGATGCATTTGTTCCGCTCTTGGCTGTCAATTTTATCCATGACCATTCGGTGGGCTTTTTTTGTGAGCTTTAAAATTCAAGCCATTACCTTCCTTGTTTCTACACAACCATTTTTACATAAACCGTAACACTATGGATTTGGGGAAATACACAAGGCTTAGACTCTATCAATATTTCTAGAACAGAACAAGAACATCTGTTTATCCTTACAATATGTAAATATTACATAGTATCTTGGTTTACTATGGCGGTATAGTAAGACCTCTGACTCCAACTCTTTTATGGTATGTCTGGTCTTTATGAATATGCCCAGGATATCATATTTGGATTTTTCTGCAGATGACCCAAAACGGGCAGTAGACTTTTACACTAGAGTTTTTGGTTGGCAGATAAATAAATGGGATGGACCAAGGGAATATTGGGAGATCAAAACAGGTGACTCAAATGAACCTGGAATTGATGGAGGCTTATCTAAGCGTGATAAGATCGGTCAATGGACAACTCCTTTCATAAATGTTTTATCTATAGATCAATATACTGCCAAAATCAAGTCCGGTGGTGGAAAAATTATTGAATCTAAAACCGCGATACCCAAAATTGGTTACACGTTGCTCTTCAAGGATACTGAAAATAACACAATAGGATTATTCGAGGAAAATAAAGACGCAGAATAATAATCGCAATTACTAGCCACTGAATTTCATGATTGTTTCTAAGCAAAAAAAATAGACTCTGAAATAGTCTACTTTATATTTAGATTCTTGTATATTAATAGTGATTCAATATTGAAATATTTGAAGTTAAATTTGTTCATAGCATTAATTGCTTTAATCTTGGTTTTGGTTCCGTCGATTGCGTTAATCTCTTTCTCGCAGTCAAACGATTCATTGACGCAAGCCTTGTTATCTAATGAATCTTCCTTTTCATCTCTGAGCAGGGAGCTAGCTCAAAATCAAACACAATCCGATGATCAAACAGCGCAAGATGACGATAACTAGAATGACTAAATGACTATTAACAACAGGATTGTTGGTATCGTAGACGACGAACTTGATATTACCCAGCTATATCAAGATGCCATATATGGGCATATTAACGGAATTTCAGTTGTTTGTTTCAACAATCCCGTAACTGCCTTGGAACATTTTATCGAAAACAAAAAAGATTACGCCCTTGTTATTTCTGACTTGAGAATGCCAAAACTGAATGGATTAGATCTCTTAAGCAAGATCAAATTGCTCAATTCGAATGTTAGAACGATACTAGTTAGTGCCTACGAAGTTAAAGAAGACGTAGTATTTCAAAAATATATGAGAGATGGGATTATAGATTTATTTATCGAAAAACCTATTCCGATTGATTGGTTG
>DAIRDV010000271.1:0-1611 GCA_036795955.1 Nitrososphaeraceae archaeon
GATTTTTCAATCTACAACTTCCTAAAGATACAACCTTTCTGATGCCTGGCGAGGCAACAGTGGAGAATCTTTCTTCTGTAATAATAAAACTACTTTCCTCAAAAATGCCTCCAAATATAGAAGCTCTAGGTGTTTATATTTACGAGGGGGTAAATAAGGGGGCACATATTTTGGCAAATATTAGGTAAACAGTAAATTGTATTTATTACAAAACTGGTATCATGATGAGTCGATATACCTACACATTGGATAGCAAGTTTTTGATTTAATCTGAAGCATGAACTTAAATAGAAGCCGTCTAGTGGATTAGTTCTAACCTAAAGATGCAACATAAAATTGATGAAAAAATATGGAATTCGAATATTGAAAACGCCATTTTGCAAAATTGGCTTGATAAGAAAATCTATGATTTCAAAGTATCTGAGAATAAGAATTTTGTAATTGATACGCCTCCTCCTTACCCATCAGGACGACCCTGGCACATTGGTGCTGCAGCGCATTATGCGCAAATTGACATGATAGCTCGAACTGCAAGAATGTTTGGCAATAATGTGTATTTTCCAATTGGTATAGACAGAAATGGGCTACCAGTCGAGATATACACTGAAAAGAAACACAAGATCAGAATGCGACAGACTGATAGGGACGAATTTCTTAGACTATGTAAAATTTCATTGGATGATCTTGAAAAAGAAATGATCCAAATCATGAAGAGTATCGGTCTAAGTGCCAACTTTGAGGACTATTATAGGACAGATTCAATGGAATATCGCACGTTAACTCAAAGTACATTTATTGATTTATGGAGAAGGGGGCTTGTATATTCCGCAAATCGACCAAATAACTATTGTCCAAGCTGTGGAACTACAATTGCCGATGCAGAAATAATGTACGAAGAAAGAAAGACAGAGCTAGTGTACTTGAAATTCAAGTTAAAGAATGAAAATGAAGATTTGATTGTTGCAACTACTAGGCCTGAATTGATTTTTGCATGTCAATGTGTTATAGTCAATCCTAACGATACCAGATATGAGAAAATGCATAGTAAGGAAGTTATCCTGCCTCTATTTAACAGAGAAGTAAAAATCCTACCGCATCATTCCGCAAAATCAGAATTTGGTTCAGGAGCTGTGATGGTTTGTAGCTACGGAGATCTTAATGATGTGCAAGTATTTAGAGAATTTGGTTTAAAAGAAATTGTAGCCATAAATCAATATGGGAAAATAAGTGAGAATGGAGGGATTTATTCTACCCTCTCAATAGATAATGCAAGAAAAAAAATTATTGATGATTTGAAAAATGGTGGATATATTGTAAAGCAAGAATCAATCCTCCACAGAATACCAATGTGCGAGAGAAGTAAATCCCCAGTAGAGATAATCCCGATGCAGGATTATTATGTTAAACAACTTGATTATATTCCCAAGCTTAGAGAATTTGCATCCACTCTGAAATTTTATCCAGAGTCTCACAGACAGATATTGTTGAATTGGCTGGATTCGGTTGCAATAGATTGGCCGATATCTAGAAGGAGATTTTATGGCACAGAAATTCCAATTTGGTATTGTAATAAATGCAAAGAACCAATGCTCCCTGAACCTGGAAAATATT
>DAIRDV010000272.1:0-1574 GCA_036795955.1 Nitrososphaeraceae archaeon
AGTAATAATTGCAAAACCCCTAAGCTATCATGACCTGCTTATTTCAATCATAAGAGATAGAATAAGTGCTACTAGAGTAAAAAACGGAATAGTACTTGAAAATGACAAGTGCGACATACTTGTTATCGGTCATGGAAGTAGTGACAAAACTGCCAGGGCTGCATTCATACACACGGTTAATGAATTGAAACCAAATTTTAGAAGCGTTACTTTTTGTTTTCTGGAATTAGATGATCCACGGATAGAAAAGGGAATAGAAAACGTAATTTCCTCTAATCCAAATGTAATAATTATAGTTCCCTATTTCCTACACAAAGGAGCACACGTAAAAAATGATGTTCTGAAAGATATCAATTTAGCACTAGAAAATTTTAATACAAAAAAAATTCCTGTGTATATTACCGAGCATTTTGGTGTAGATTCAAAACTTGTAAATATGGTTCTAGAGAGAACAAAAGAGGCCGAGGGAAAAATTGTCCAAAAGTAATGATGAGTTAAAGAGAACATTTAGGGCAAAATCAAGGGACATGTCAGAAGCTGCCCTTGGTATAGAAGAAAATAGTATGAAAATTATTGAATCTGAGATAGGAATTCATGATTACACTGATGCGCAATGGAATATTGTCAGGAGGGTTATACATGCCACAGCTGATTTTGACTTTGCTAAACCCAGTACAAATGGGATTATCTTTTCAACCAATGCAATTGAGAACGCATTTGCTGCATTCAAACAAAGACGACATATTGTTGTTGATGTTGATATGGTTTTGTCTGGAATAAACAAAAAATCTATAGCAAAAATTGGTACCAATTTGATATGTAATATTTCAAACAAGGAAGTAGTTGAAATCTCAAAAAGTCAAAATGAGACTAGATCCAAAGTAGCTATGAGATATTCATCAAAAGAACTTGACGGTGGAATAGTTGTGATAGGAAATGCTCCAACAGCTCTATATGAAATAATTAAAATGGTAAACGAAGCTGTAGCAGTACCCGCACTTGTGATAGGGATACCCGTAGGATTTGTTTCTGCTTCAGAATCCAAGCTGGAATTATCAAAGACCAATGTAGAATTTATAACAAATATGGGAAGAAAAGGGGGAAGTCCTGCAGCTTCATCAATAATTAATGCCCTAATGCTGATGTACATTAATAATTTGAATTGATAAGTATGAGCACACGGGCCGCACATACTGCAGAACATGCATTCATAGGCTCGCTTCAGAAAATATTGAACAAGACATTAAACGTGAGAAAAGTTGAACATAAGGACAAGTATAATGTAGCTTTTATCAATGCATCGGAAGTCCAGCTAGATATTAAAACGATATCTATGGCACAGAAGGATGTAAATCGGTTAATATTAGAGGACCGAAAAATATTACATCATTCATTTCATTCACTAAATGAAGCCAAAATGAAGATTCCGAATTTAAGGGCCAATGAGTCAAGATTGGCCGAGGCTGATAAGATTACTGTGATTGAGATAGAAAACCACGATGTTTCTGCATGTTCTATGGAACATGTTAATAATTTATCCGAATGTATATTTTTCTTGGTAACTAGTTTGACAA
>DAIRDV010000273.1:0-1573 GCA_036795955.1 Nitrososphaeraceae archaeon
TCGTTACCACCGAATCCTGCACTCAATACATAAGCACCGACAGTTCCTCCCAGTATTCCACAAGTGGCTCCAAATATTCCAATCATTAATGCTTCTGTCAAAAATAAAGCAAGTATGTGTCTACCTTTAGCACCGATTGCTTTCATGGTTCCAATTTCCCTTGTCCGTTCAATGACCGAGGTATAAAGAGTGGTAATAATTCCAACCGCCCCAACTACTAAAGACACTATTGCAATACTCAAAAGAAACGCGCTGATACCTCCGGTAAATTCTTGTACAGTTTTTATAATTGCCTTAACAGTAGTTATTCCGATATCGTTACCATATAGTTTTCTAATTTCTTGCTCTATTGCATCCACGTAAACTCCAGATCTTGCTACCACAATCAAAGAATCGAATTTTCCAGATTTGTGAAATAATGCATTGCCTACATCTGTGTTGATTACAGCTGAATTATCAATATTTGGATTTCCAGTTTGTTTTATTATTCCCCTTACAACAAAACTTTTCGATTCTTGTTCCCTCTTTCCTGTTGTAGGATCAACAAAAGTGTAAGTGGCCTTCACAGTTTGAAACAATTTCAAGAACGGGGCTGGCTCACCAGGTGGGTTTGCCAGATCATTGGAGATGACGATAGCAGAAGGATCATTTTGCTGTACAGAAGATCCCTCGACAAATTCTATGGTAGGAGAAAGTACTGTTAGTTTCTGAGGATCCATTGAGAATACTTGATACTCTTTTGAATCTCCTTGAGATTGCAAAATAACCTGAGCTTGATAGGATGGAATTACATCGTCTACAAACGGTAAGGATTTTAATCTATTTTCAACAGCTGCATTTAATGTAATTTTTGGAGTTGGCGGGGGTCCTACTGCCGGTCCTCCTCCACCTTGTTGCACCTGGGCGGGATTTATGAAAATGATATTGGCAGCTAGATTACTAAGCTGCTTACTGAAGAAACCACCAAATCCTGCACTGATACCTCCAACAGCCACCATAAGACTACTTCCGACCATAACCATTATTATTGTCAGTATAGATTTAGTTTTTCTTTCTTTCAATGCATCAAAAGATAAAATAAAAATTTCTTTAATATTCATAACACAGACAACTCGTTACTTTTTCTGAGAATTCTCCTTGAAATTTGATCCTTCTTCACCCAATAGTGACTCAATATCCTCGGTGTTACCTTTGTTATCTACATTTTCATTACCAGAATCTAAACCATCATGTCCCAACTCGATGTTATTATTACCTCTTTTCCTTTTAGATCTCACCCTTCTAACAATGAATATAGCGACAATTCCGGCCATGGCCATTATAATTAGAATTAGTAGCGAGTTATAATTACCTAGAAATCCCTGACCTTTGTTAGTTGTGGTGACAGGAGAATTAAACTCTACAGTTCCGTTATTAATAACAGTATAGCTATTTCTCAGATCATCACTATATGTTACTTTTAATGATACAGGGTAAATTCCAGCAGCAGTATTATTGTTCATTGCTAAGGGAATACTAAATGGAAGAGGAGAATTTTCCTCCAAGTCGCCAAGATATTGAGGAAAGGAAGAGG
>DAIRDV010000274.1:0-1535 GCA_036795955.1 Nitrososphaeraceae archaeon
ATTCTTGCACATCATAAATAGAATTTGTGAGTAAATTTTTCCAGCTTATTCGAAGCGTTTTTTGCACATAACGTTACTACCCACAGCTAACAAGATCATGGTAAGTAAATAGCTGAAAAAAGATTAGCCCGGCCCAGATTCGAACTGGGGTCAAAGGCTCCAAAGGCCTCTATGCTTGACCACTACATTCAGCGAATTCATAAATTCTCTACCGGGCTGCCGGACGATTTTTTTATGGAACACCTGATTTATAAAGATACAAATTTACTCACAATTTTTAGCAGCTTGTTCGCCGGGTCTTCCATTCGATTCAGTATGTGTTGTGCTCTATTCTTCTGCCTAAGTTTGAATGAATCATCAGATTGAATTCTGTGTAATATTTTTAAGATTTGGGCAGCATTTCTAATTTTATAAATGAGACCTGTTTTTACCAGATAGTCATCGACGTAGAACTTTATTGGAGAAATTGAAATGGTTGGTTTTCCAAGTAGTGCTGATTCTGCCGTCATGGTTCCTCCACCGCCAATAAAAATATCGGCAATCGATATAAGCTCCAATCCATCTACTACATTTTCTAATACCATTATTTTGTCGCCATATTTTTCTTTGAATTGCCTTATTTGGTCTTGATATCTGCATAGGACCAGAATATTTGTTGAATCATGAAAGTTATGAACTATGGATTGCAATATTTGGTTTACATTATTATGAGCTGTATCTATCAAATATGATGCCTTACTTTCTTCAGGCCTAATCACAAAAGTACTACTTTTTGATAGATGATATTTTTTCTTTAAATTATCCGTGTTTAGATTTTTTGTTTCGTTTCTTATCCATGCAACAGGATCTAATGCCCGATAACGAACAATTTGCTTTCTTTGGATACCCAAATTTGTCCACGCTGAAAAGGGAATAATCCAAGGGCATAAAAGATAGTTAACGAATGGAATTGTCAGTTTTTGAACAGCCTGTGCGTGAGGCGAATCACTGAACGTGATATGAGGAATTCCCAAACCAAATGCGACTCTTGCGGCTTCAGGTGATGAAAAGCTAATACACAGATCAGGGTTAAATCCCTCAATCACTTTTGCCAACTCAAAAGTCCTACTTGAACTGGCTCTTAATTTGTCGTATTTTGAGACGCCCCCATACTTTCCCACCAATTTCAATTCAAATTTCTTTAAAACTGCCAACTTTACGCATTCTCTATAGTCTCTTGCCGTACACAAAACCTCATAATTTCTCTGTCTTAGGAGTTCCACTGCATTTTTGAAAAACATAACTTGTTTTGGAGTTAAAACGTCAAACCAGATTCTCAAGCACCATGTATAAGTATCCTCATAGAAAAAACTTTTCTTCAACCAATTTCAATTTTGGTTCAGGAAGACACATATGCTGATTGGAGTCGGTATTGCCATTGACTTTTGATTCATCTAAGGTAGCTGTTTACGGTTTGAGTACCGAGGGCTACAAGATTGCATCTCATATTTCTAATAAAGGCATACCAGTTTCAATAATTGACGATTCTTCCGGAA
>DAIRDV010000275.1:0-1532 GCA_036795955.1 Nitrososphaeraceae archaeon
GCCATATCTGTATTCTGTGATCCTGTATAATAGAAAAGTATCAAACACAGCCAAGATTCCCATAATCACACGTGGGACCAAATACAATTGCTCGACGGGATTTTTCTCTCCCAGGGTTTCGACACTGGGAAAACCAATTATGTTAAATATTCCAGCCAAGAAAATTTGTCCAAAATAGGGAGCTCGATATCTATCCTGCGGCTGAAGTCCCTGGCCAATTTCTGTAGAAATTGCCTTTCTTAGATAATGTCCTTCATCCGTATGAATCGATGGAAAACCTGTCGGATTCCATAGATGAGTATATGCAGAAAGGACCAGTGGAATTAGAATAAATACTAAGGATCGCCGCCTTGTTCCGTCTTTTAACTGTAGTCGGAGATTCAATTAGCTTCTTTATCCATTAACTATGACATTTATACATGAATTAAACCTTGTGGGTGTTGCCAGCAGCTACATATTGTGAATTATTTTGCCACACGTTACCATGAAGAAGAGTTTATCCTCATCTTACTTTCAATTGGAATTATTATTCCTTGCTTACTTTACTGACTGAACGGCATTTTTGAGGATATCAAAGTATTTTGTGGGAATAAGATTACCGTTTGCATCGCTTGTCACTAGATTGAAATTCTCTACTCTGTGTGGTCTAAAGTTCCAATACCAAAATGCCCATCCATAGGGATCTATTTCGTTAAATTTCTTTAAAATTGCATTTGTATCTTCCGGAGTAATATCACTTGATTCCGGATCTATTTCGTATACAAAATCTCCTTCTTCGTTCATTACTTTATCCCTTGCCACGTTATTCCATTCTCCAATATACACTGGGACTCCAGATAGGTTGCCAGTTGCCAAGAACATGTTGAGTCTTTCCTCCTGATAGCTGCCCGGTGACGGCAATCCGTAAATACTAAATTTGAATATCGTATGATTCTTGTTAGCCGGCGTCATTTTTGCTAAATTCGTTGCGTTGACTCCAATGTTACTATCAAGATCAACAGGTATACTCATGCTATACACAATATCTTTTTTTGTTACATTTCGCAATTCATTTGTCATAAATGTATTGAATTTTCCAATCTTATCCCATTGATCGACACTATGTACCTGCGGCTCACTCAATATTTCATATCCTGCAGTACTTGCATGACTGTCAACCGTGCTGACTACCTTTTTTAAGAATTGAGATTGTAAAGTCCATCCATCAGTACCATTCACATCCGTGATTTCTCTATTCCACCAATGTGTCCACCATGCAGCTGCCGATGGATACAAAGGACTTCCTCCACTACCATAGGCATATTCTGAATTATTTTGGAATAGAAAGCTAGGAAAGCCTGTTCCTCTTTGAGGATTAAGCCATGATGAAGTATGAAACTGATGGTTATCATAAATTACTTTGATTCCATATTGGTCTGCAAGAGTTGCGGCAAACTTTAGTTCATTTATGAATGCTACAGGATTCTTCACGTAGGATTCCCAATAGTATACATATCGTACGTGATTCATTCCCCCATCCTTTATTATCTTAA
>DAIRDV010000276.1:0-1521 GCA_036795955.1 Nitrososphaeraceae archaeon
GTCCCTTAAGGTAAGTCTAATATTCGTTGGCGGTTCGGTCGCTCTTCAGTTTTTTGTAGGAATGGTACTTGCAGTGGTATTGAACCAACAAGTTAGGGGGTCAAATACTTTCAGAGCATTATTTATTATACCGTGGACAGTTTCTGCTGTCATAACTGGTTTTTCATTCAAGTTCATATTCAATGATAGTTTTGGAATCATGAATTATGGACTTCAACAATTGGGATTAGATCCAGTATCCTGGTTATCAGATCCAGGAACAGTGGTGTGGACATTAGTAATTGCAAACATGTGGCATGGTACACCATTTACAGTAATATTTCTAACTGCAGGACTATTTTCAATTAATCCTGTAGTTTATGAAGCAGCTAGAATAGATGGCGCTACGGGAATTAGGAGTTTTTTACACATAACTTTTCCTCTATTAAAACCGTTTGTTATCATAAATCTTATCCTCATCACTATGTGGTCGGTAAATTTCTTTGATTTAATTCTCGTCATGACAAATGGTGGACCACTTTTTTCAAGTACCACGTCATCCTTATTCATGTACAGACAAGGATTTGAATTTGGGTTACTATCAAAGGGTGCTGCCGTAGGATTCTTATTAATTGCAATGAACCTGGCCTTGGCATATTCGTATATCAAACTGTTAAGGAGTCAAGAAAAAACAGTTGAGATCACAAACCCATAAGATATATTTGAGAAATTTGAACCGAAATCGCCGATGTTTAGTTACATCGACATATGCGAGGATACAGATGATTACTATATGATCCTGATAGAAAAGACACTGATTTATTTTGTAATCGCTACTTATCTCTTCATTACATTAGTACCACTATTATGGGTTCTATCAACTTCATTCAAACCAAATGAAGAGGCAATCAGTTTTCCCCCTAAATTCTTGCCAGATTCACCCACATTCGATAACTACCTATTTGTCCTGACTGACTCAAAACTTGTAACAAGTCTTATCAACAGCTTGGCCGTAAGTTTAGGAAGTACTGGTTTGAGCGTAGTCGTAAGTGGTTTGGGTGGCTACGCGTTTGCAAGGTTTGATTTTAAAGGTAAAAACATACTGATTAGCATAATTTTAGGATTATTTATGATTCCTATTGTAATTAACATAATTCCGCTATACATTTTGTTAGCGAATTTGGGTCTTTTGAACTCTCTACTAGCATTGGTATTAACATTTCAGATTCTTATCATACCGCTCAACATATTTCTATTAAAGAACTATTTTGAAACAATTCCAAAGGAACTGGAGGAAGCCGCATTAATAGACGGTTGCTCAAAAATGAATGCTTTTTGGCATATTATAATACCTATTTCTATGCCTGGTTTTCTAATAGCATCGATCCTGTCATTTAGATTTTCCTGGAATGAGTTTGTACTACCTGTTGTGCTTTCAAACAGACCTGACGTAATGGTATTTCAGGTCGCATTATATCAATTCATTTCACTCTATAGGATTGATTGGGGTTACCTAACTGCAGGCATAAACATTGCATTGAT
>DAIRDV010000277.1:0-1515 GCA_036795955.1 Nitrososphaeraceae archaeon
CTAAACAATGCATCTTGTTCTACTTTCCATTGACTTTTCCTATGCCAGAATCCCAATATTATGCTCAGGGGAACGTATGCAAGAATAAATAATATCGCAAATATCCAAATACTATCAAAAATCCCACCCCAATACGGCAGTCTGTCAATTAACAATTGATACTGGATTGTAATGAAATTGGCAAACGTCATTGCAAAAACAAGGTATATGCTATGTCCATTACGAAAATCAAGCCAGCGTCTTCTGACCCAGTCTGAACTAAACGATGTAAGCATAGGGAACTAAGGGGTTCTCTTTTACAAATACATTGTGTTCGTTCTTTGACTCGAATCGATTAGCTGAAAATTAATGTTAGAGTGCCTTTAGTAGCCGGTTCATTTGTTCAAAATCGATTCCAAATCCAAATCGTTTTTCGTCTCTTTTCATATTTCGATACATACTCAAGAGTAAATTGAAATGCTTTATCGTACTGAGCTTGCCGTCCATCTTCATCCTGACAATTCGATAGACATCATCATAATATCCAAATTTTTTTAGAACTCTTTTTTCGTAGAGTTTTGTGTCAAACTTTGAATCCATATTCAACACTTCAATGAATATATCACAGCAAATTAGAGAAGGGATGATTCCTTCTCCAAGCATGGGAAAGACACAGCCTATTGATTCGCCAACTCCTATTTTGTTGTTGTAGCTGAAAGGAAGCATTCGTTTAGGTGGAGACAGTCTTATGGGTCTGCCAATTTTTTTCATTACCTTGGCACGAGGATTTTTTTCAAAGAATTCTGATATCCCAAAATATCTTCTATCAATATCACCGGCCCCAATATAGGCTCGGCCATTACCCAAGGGAAAAAACCAGAAATAACCACGTGCCCCTTTGTATCCAATAACGTAAAACTCCTCAATCTCATCGACGTTGTCTACCAGATACTCGTAAGATGGTATAATGAAATCTTGTTGAGATCTTGGAAGGAGAGTCCTATGAAGTCCCGTACAATCTACAATATAGTCATATTCTTTAAGAAAATCTGATTCTGGGGTACAATGAACACCATAGTGAATGTTCAAATCTTTACTCAAGTCCTGTTCCCAACGGTACTTGTCATATGTGACCAAACCCTTGAGTTCAAGATACTCTGTATTGTCCTCAGGAAGGTCCATTCTCAATTTTTTCCCTTGATGAAGTATATAATTTTCAAAGTCTAACCCCGCATTCTTTGAAAAAATCTCAAGCATATTTTTTGAGGCCCCCCATGCACATACTGGCCAATGCGAGTCCTTTTTCGATCCCTCAAAAACTTCTATCTGGTGTCCTTCTTCTTGAAGGCGATTCCCTAGGTAGGATCCTGCGACTCCTGCACCAACTATTGCCAGTTTCACGTTTACCTTTGAGATAAAAATTATTTATATTTCTTGTTGATTTGCTTTTTCACTTAAAAAATGACCTGAATACCAGCAGCTTGAGTTCAGACGTACAATGATATGAATCACATAAAATCGGGAGAGATGAAGGGA